>JBBSSY010000220.1:0-6086 GCA_038241595.1 Chitinophagales bacterium
GCCAGAAGCAACGCATTTCCATTGCACGCGCGCTGATCAAGGACCCGCAAATCGTGGTATTTGATGACTGCCTCAGCGCGGTGGATGCACGCACCGAAAAGGAAATTCTCGATAACCTCTACCATTACCTGCAGGGAAAAACGTCAATCATTATTACGCACCGCATTTTTGCCATGTTTGATTTCGACCGCATTATCGTAATCGACGATGGTTCCATCGTTGAGCAGGGAAGCCACAAGGAACTACTCGCTCGTAACGGCTATTATACCGGTTTGTACGAACAACAGCAGGAAGATAACCAGGTCTCCGCCCAACCCGTATAACTTCTTATTTTCGGCCGGGCAAACAGGGACGAAAGAACTTTGATTATCAATGGTCTAAAATTTTGCCAGTTCGAAAACAATATTATATTTGTAACTGCTTTTTAAACAAAATATGTAACTGAAAAAACAATCAACCGTGGCGTACGACAACAACGAAAAAAGAATGGAAAGCGTTTATAGCAAACGCATCAGGGCCGGAAAGCGTAGAACGTATTTCTTTGACGTCAGGGCAACCCGTAGCAATGACTACTACTTAACCATCACGGAAAGTCGTAAAAAATTTAATGAAGACGGTTACGACAGGCACAAATTATTCCTGTACAAAGAAGACTTCAACAAATTTTTGAAAGCATTGGGAGAAGCGGTTGACTACGTAAAAACCGATTTGATGCCAGACTTTGATTTCGATGCGTACAACCACGACCAGGTATCTGACTTTGACAATGAAGCACCTGTCGACGAACATTCACCCGTTATTGAAGCCGAAAAAGAAGAAGTGAAAGAAGAAATGGTGGAAGTAGCTGAAATAAATGTTCCTGAAGAACAGGCTGCCCCGCCCGTCATTGCGACAAACAATGATGAAGAAGTTGATAAATGGTAGTACGCGGACTGCCATGATTGCCTGCGCATTCAAATAACTTGCATTGTCGTTACAGCCACGGCATAAATAGCTTTACATAAAAAGAGAAGGTGAAACTGTTTCACCTTCTCTTTTTATTTGTAACATGCCTCCGATTTTTATTCCGAACCACGCATCGTTTTATATTCATTGATCAGCCCGTTGGTAGATGAATCATGCGAAAAAACCGGCTCATCGTCTTCCAGCTCGGGCAAGATCTTACTTGCCAGCTGTTTGCCCAGTTCAACACCCCATTGGTCAAAGCTGAAAATATTCCAGATTATTCCCTGCACAAAAATTTTGTGTTCATACAAGGCCACCAACTGCCCAAGCGTATAGGGAGTGATTTTTTTGATGAGAATCGAATTGGTGGGGCGGTCGCCTTCAAAAACCTTAAATGGGGCCAGTGTTTTTATTTCAGTGTCATCCATGCCGGACGCCTTTAATTCTTCCGTCACTTCCGTCAATGTTTTGCCATTCATCAGCGCCTCCGTTTGCGCAAAAAAGTTCGACAATAATTTGTTGTGGTGATCGCCCAGTGGATTATGGCTGATAGCCGGCGCGATGAAATCGCATGGGATCAGTACGGTGCCCTGGTGGATCAGCTGGTAAAACGCATGCTGGCCGTTGGTACCGGGTTCGCCCCAGATCACCGGACCGGTGGCATACGTTACCCGTAAACCATTGCGGTCTGTGGATTTGCCATTGCTTTCCATATTGCCCTGCTGGAAATAGGCAGCGAACCGATGCATATACTGGTCGTACGGTAAGATGGCCTCACTCTGCGTACCAAAGAAATTGGTATACCACAATCCAACCAGCGCCATCATCACCGGGATATTACTTTCTGCGGGGGTATTCTGAAAATGAAGATCAGTTTCATGGGCACCTTTTAGCAGCTGTTCGAAATTACCATAACCAATGGTTAGGGCGATTGAAAGACCGATCGCACTCCATAAAGAATACCTTCCGCCGACCCAGTCCCAGAACACAAACATGTTTTCAGGATTAATGCCAAATTTGACCACTTCTTTTTCGTTCGTGGACAGTGCCACGAAATGACTGGCCACAAAGGATTCTTTTTTGGCGGCCTTCAGGAACCAGCTCCGTACCGTATGTGCATTGGTCATGGTCTCCTGCGTGGTAAATGTTTTGGATGCAATCAGGAACAATGTTTCTTCCGGGTTAACTTTTTTCAGCGTTTCCACGATCTGCGTGGCATCCACATTTGACACGAAAAAAGTTTCGATGTCATCATTTTTGTACGGTTTCAATGCTTCGGTCACCATCAACGGGCCAAGATCACTTCCCCCGATTCCGATATTGACGATGTATTTAATTTTCTTGCCAGTATATCCTTTCCAGGCCCCACTATGTATCGACAAGCAAAAATCTTTCATCTGCTCGAGCACCCGTTGTACCTCCGGCATCACATCCTTTCCATCTACATAGACGGGTCTGCCGGAGAAGTTGCGCAGCGCCACATGCAGCACCGGCCGTTTTTCTGTTTCATTGATCACTTCCGCGTTGAACATGGCGTCGATCGCGGTTTTTACCTCGCATTCAGCGGCCAGTTGAAGCAACAAATCCCTCGTTTTTTCATTGATGCGGTTCTTGGAGAAATCGATCATGATGTCCTGGAACGTAAAAGAGAATTTTTTAAATCTTTCCCCATCCTCCTGGAAAAGATCCTTTATGTGGACCGATTTCATCTCGCTTTCGTAATGTTCCTGTAACTCTTTCCATGCGTTTGTGTCTGTCAATGGTATTTTTGGAAGCATTTGAAGTGTGTTTATTGATTGTTAAAAGTATAAGGCCTTTATTTATTAAATCTCGTAAAATACTAAGCATTTACTTGTATGATCGCCATAAAAGGTACGGGATCCTTGTTAATGTACGCGGAGATTTGTACTTTTCATCAATCGGATATCGCACTACGTTATCCAGGTATAAAAATTTCAGCCTTTTATTTGTAGGTATTGCCACATGGGTAATTCCTGCAGACAAGCCCCGTTTAAAAATCCAGATTTTAATCCTTTCAACTCATTCGTACCTGCCTAAACGCCATGTGGTCACTAAATACTTTTGTGGCTTCAGATTAGCATCCGGTAACAAGTATGTTCGTTAGTAAACTTGTTACCGGGTGCCATCGATGGTTCTGATTTATTTAAATCACAGCAAGTTAATGGCCTCGATGGTTTTCTCCACCATTTCTTCCGTGATACCGAGGTGAGTAACCATTCTAACCTGGCTCGCAGAAACCGGACTGGCCAGGATGTTTTTGTTCCGCAGCGCCGCTGACAGCGATTTAGCCGTATACGCTCCATGTACTTCGAAAATAATGATGTTTGTTTCCACCGGCATCACGGACGCTACGAAAGATTTTTGGGTCAATGCCGCCGCAATTTGTTTAGCGTGCAGATGATCAACGGCCAGCCGATCTATGTGGTTTTCCAGGGCGTACAACCCGGTAGCAGCCATGAATCCCATCTGGCGCAGACCGCCGCCAAGTACCTTACGGATGCGCCGTGCATGTTGTATAAATACGCCTGAACCCAGCAGGATACTACCCACCGGGCAGCCCAGGCCTTTGTTGAGGCAAACCGAAATGGAATCGAATACCTGGCCGTACTGCAAAGGCGTTTCATTTCTAGCCACGAGCGCGTTAAATAATCGCGCGCCGTCGAGGTGTAATGCCAGGTTATGCGTGCGGGTGACATCCGCAATATTTTCAATTTCCTTAAAATCATAACAACTGCCGCCACCGCGGTTGGCCGTATTTTCAAGACATACCAGCGAAGTTCGCGCTTTGTGAACATCGTCGGGGTTAATGGCAGCTTCTACCTGGCTCGCGCTGATCCTGCCAAAATCGCCTTCGATCGTTCGAACCTGTGCGGAGGAGTTGAACGCTATGCCGCCGCCTTCAAAAATATAAACGTGTGCGCTTTTCTCACAAATCACCTCATCGCCGGGATGGGTGTGGCACTTGATGGCAATCTGGTTGCTCATGGTTCCGCTGGCGCAGTACAGTGCGGCTTCTTTGCCAAACAGGGCTGCGGCCGTTGTCTCCAGCAGGTTCACCGTCGGGTCTTCCCGGTAAACATCATCGCCCACTTCGGCGGCCGTCATCGCCTTCATCATGCCTGCTGTGGGTTTGGTAAACGTGTCTGACCTGTAATTAATTTCCATTAGATTGATTTGCCATGCGAATGTAAAGGTTTCACGGTATTTGTTTCCCGGCGGTGTGCATAAATCGTGAGAAACTAAACCTGAATACTGGCGCCTCGAAAAACTTCCTGCCTGTCAATCGACTATATTTACCCACTTCATCCTATTTAAGGTAAACGGAGAAAAACCAATGAACCGGCGTCGGGAAAGCTATCCACCTGTTATCAACAGCGCAGGTAGCGACGCCTTGTTTTTGTAGGTTTGCCGTTGTTTAAAATAAAGAGCCGTGCGATTAAAGAGTTTAGAAATAAAGGGGTTTAAAAGTTTCGCCGATAAAACCGTCGTAAATTTCGACGAGAATATCACGGGCATTGTCGGGCCCAATGGTTGTGGCAAAAGCAATATCGTCGACAGCATCCGTTGGGTGATCGGTGAGCAAAAGATCAGCCACCTGCGTAGCGAAAATCTGGAGAGCCTGGTGTTCAACGGCTCTAAATCACGTAGTGCAAGCGGGCTCGCAGAGGTGAGTCTCACATTTGAAAATAACCGCAACCTGCTGCCGACCGAATTCGGTACCGTAACCGTAACCCGAAAATTCTATAAAAGCGGCGAAAGCGAATACCGGCTCAATGATGTCGGTTGTCGACTAAAAGATATCCAGAACCTTTTTATGGATACCGGCGTGTCTACCGACAGTTATGCCATTATCGAACTGGGCATGGTAGACGATATCATCAAAGACAAAGAGAACAGCCGCCGTCGCATGCTGGAACAGGCTGCCGGCATTTCCATCTACAAAACCCGTAAAAAAGAGGCCCGCCAGAAACTGGACGCCACCGAGCTCGATATCGCCCGCATCGAGGACCTGTTGTTCGAGATCAACAACCAGTTGAAGACCCTCGAAAACCAGGCAAAAAAGGCCGAGAAATATTTTGACATAAAAAAAGAATACCGCGAACTGAGTATTGAACTGGCGAAGGCCTCGCTGGATGGATTTAACCAGCGCTACAAAGACCTCACGGCGCAGACCGAGTCGGAAACCATGCATAAAACCGAGCTGGAACAGGTGATCGCCAGCGAAGAAGCGGGTCTCGATAAAGATAAGATTGTCTTTATTGAAAGAGAGCAGGAACTGCAGTCGATGCAGCACGCATTCAATGACCTGGTGCAGCAACTGCGAAGCAAAGAAAACGACAAGAACCTGGCTTCTCAAAAACTTAATTTTCTCAGTGAGAAAGAAAGCAGCCTGCAGGAGTTTCTTTTGAAAAGTGAAGGGCAGTTAAAAGGCTTGCAGGACAGCATCGGCTTTACGCAGAAACAGCTGGAAGAAGAAGAAACGAAGGCCGGCGGACTGAAAGAATTATTCGAAGATAAAAAACAGCAGGTCGAAGAAAAACGGAAAATATATGATGAAAAACGCCGGATGGTGGACACGCTGCGCAGCCAGCATGCCAGTATCCAGCGTGGCCAGTTCGAGGCCGAAAAGCGCGTCGCCGTCGCCGACACGTCTATCCAGAACCTGCAACGGACCATCGCACAGGTAGAAGAGGAACGGGATACGCGCCACAGCCTGCTTAAACAGCTCGAGGAAGAAAAGTCGATGAAAGACACCGTGCTGGAAACCAGGAAACGCGAGCTGGAGCAACTACAGCAGCAACACGAAACAACCAAGGAACAAATCCTGCAGGCACAGGGAGAACTGGAAAAACTCCGCCAGCACCTGGCAGAAGAAAGCCGTAAACTCGATTCCAAGAAAAACCAGCATGCGTTGTTGAAAAGCCTGATCGATTCCATGGAGGGCTACCCGGAGAGTGTTAAATTTCTTCATAAAAACCAGCAGTGGAATCATTCGGCACCGCTACTCACCGACATCATTTACGTGCAGGAAGAATACCGCGCCGCCGTGGAAAACGTGTTGGAACCTTACCTCAATTATTACATAGTAAAAGATTTGCAGGAAGGCCTGGAAGCGGTAC
>JBBSSY010000221.1:0-6084 GCA_038241595.1 Chitinophagales bacterium
GGTCAAAAAAAAAGCATAACAGATAAATCTCCTATGCTGTATTTTGCAAAATAATCATTTCCAATGCGCATTATCAGTTATAACGTCAATGGCATCCGTGCCGCGATCAAAAAAGGTTTCTTCGACTGGCTGGCTACAAACCCCGCAGATGTCGTCTGCATCCAGGAAACCAAGGCCGAAAAAGAAAATGTGGACCATGAGCAGTTTCGCGCCCTGGGCTACGAAGATTTCTGGTATTCCGCGGAAAAGAAAGGATACAGCGGCGTAGCCACCTTTACCAAAATAAAACCCGACTTTGTACAGATGGGAAACGGGTATATGCAAAGCGATTCCGAGGGCCGTGTCATTCGGCTCGATTTCGGCGAGGTCACCCTGATCAACGCCTATTTCCCTTCCGGCACTACGGGCGATCTTCGCCAGACGTACAAATACGTCTGGTTGGATGAGCTGCTCGACTATGTAAACATCCTCCGACAGACACGCCCGAAAATGATTGTCTGCGGCGATTACAACATCGCGCACAAAGACATCGACATCCATGATCCAAAGGGAAATAAAAATTCCTCCGGCTTTCTGCCCGAAGAAAAAGCGTGGATGGATAAATTTCTTGCAAGCGGTTTTGTAGATTCTTTTCGCCACGTAAACCAGCAGCCGCACCAGTATTCGTGGTGGAGCCAGCGATTCCCCAGCGTGCGCCTGAACAACAAGGGATGGCGCATCGATTATATCAACGTTACCGAAACCTTAAAAGATGCTATCGTCTATGCAGAAATATTACCTGACGTTAAGCACAGCGATCACTGCCCGGTGGTGCTGGAGCTTGCGATCTGATGCAGTTGGGGGTATGGGGTATTGGGCTCTCAGCTATGAGCTTTGGGCTATCGGTAATGAGAAATCAGAAATCAGAAGAAGCGATAATGCATAACAGATGTCTGGTTGTTTCCAAACTTGTTATTTCTATTGTAGAGGATCATTATATCTTAAAGTCATTGTCACCTGTTGAAATAAAACCTAAAGCTGATAGCTGATAGCTGACAGCTGATAGCCTTCTTCCATACCCAAAATACTATATCTTTAGCCGCCCTAAACCTGCTACCCCATGGAAGTCGTATCAGTACTTCTTTTTATTGCGATCCTGACTTTAATACTATCCCTGAAAAAAATACTAAAGAACAACTGAAATACATAGAAACGGAATTGCGGCGGTTACATATCGAGATCAGTGCGTTAAAGCCTGCAGCACCTACCGCACCCGAGGCGGCTGACATGCCGCAACTGGTGATCCCGGTTGTAAAAGAATCCCCGTCATCCGTGGTTACCGAGTCTCTGCAATCGACTGTCCAGGTGGTGGAAGCAAAATCACTCGCAGATGAACTCCAGGCCATCCTGCAGGAAGTACCGCAGGCTGAACATGCCGATCTCGTTTTAACGGCCAGCAGCGTTGACGCGGAAACCGGCGTGCCGCCTGCTGTTCCGCAGACCGCAGTAGTACAACCACCCCCTCCGCCACCACCGCGCAAACCGTCGTTCATGGAGCGCAATCCCGATATGGAAAAGTTTATCGGGGAAAACCTCATCAGCAAAATAGGCATCGCCATCCTCGTGCTTGCCATCGGATACTTTGTAAAATATGCTATTGACAACGACTGGATCGGACCCGTCGGCCGCGTTGGCATAGGCATCGGTTTCGGCGGTATACTCGTCGCGCTGGCGCATCGCATGCGCAAGAGCTACCAGGCATTCAGTTCCGTACTGGCTGGCGGCGGACTCGCGATATTTTATTTTACGATCACATTGGCTTATCACCAGTTTCACCTGTTCAGCCAGACCGTATCCTTTGTCATCATGCTCGTAATAACGGCGTTTGCCGTGGCGTTGTCGCAGTTATACAACCGCCAGGAGCTCGCCATCATCGCATTGATCGGTGGCTTTGCAACACCATTTATGGTCAGCAATGGCAGCGACAACTACAAAGCGCTTTTCTGGTACCTGATCATATTAAATGCGGGTCTGCTGGCCATTGCCTACAACAAAGCCTGGCGCCTGCTTAACCTGCTTGCTTTCCTGTTTACCGTTATTCTTTTCGGCGGCTGGCTTTTTACACTGAAAGATATTACGCCACCGGCAACTTACCGCGACGGAATAATGTACGCCACCGTATTTTACCTGCTGTTCTTCCTGATAAACATTGCCCATAATATCCGTGAAAACAGGAAGTTCCTCGCCTCCGACTTTAGCATTCTGCTCGCCAATACGGCCCTGTACTTTGCCGCAGGTATCTACTGCTTATCGGCTATGCATGCCAGTGAATACAAGGGACTCTTTACGGCATCGATCAGCGTATTCAACCTGGCTACCACCTACTTCCTTTTCCGCAAACAAAAGCTGGATAAGAATATTCTCTACCTGCTGATCAGTATCACGCTGAGCTTTATCTCACTTACAGCCCCGATTCAACTGAACGGTCATAATATCACGCTCTTCTGGGCGTCTGAAGCCGTATTGCTTTACTGGCTGTTTCAAAAATCAAAAATCTCCATCATCCGGTACGGGTCGTATCTTGTCTGGATGGCCATGCTGGTCAGTTTACTGATGGACTGGTTCAACGTGTATATGAACCAACCCGCCCATGTCAGTATCATTGCCAACAAAGCATTTATCACGGGCCTCTGTGCGGCCATTGCTTCATACCTTTTATTCTATCTAAAAAATAAAGATCCGCACGACGTACGTGATAAATCATCACTACCCTCATTGAATATAATATTCCGGGTAACCGGCATCGTGTTGTTGTTCCTGAGCGGGTTTCTCGAGATAAATTATCAATTTAACTGGTACTATCCCTACGTTGAAATTCATATTGTCTACCTGCTGTTATACCTTTTTGTATTTGTGCTCGTATTTTCCTTCATCGCCAGGCGGACAAAGAACCTGCAGATGGGTTGGTTGGTAACCGGCGCATTTTATGCAGGCTGTGTACTCGTTTTTCTCTTTAATATACCGGCACTTTTTCGCATCCAGCGCGATATACTACAGGGAAAGCAATTGCCATCCCTGTTTATCGCGCAGTGGCTGGCGGCATTGCTGCTGGCTGTTATTATTTACCGCCTCATCCGCCTCTTGCAAACCAACCTCCAGCCGACCACAAAAATAACCGTACCGCTCACCTGGATCATTTGCGCCGTATGTATTATCTTCCTGGGGGCTGAAATACACCTCGTCGTAAACCAGGTTTTCTTTGACACCAATCACCCGCTTGACAGGATTCAAGAGGTCTACATAAAGACGGGATTACCGATTGTCTGGGGCCTTGGTTCATTCTGTTTTATGTGGCTCGGCATGAAACATACGTTCCGCCCGCTGCGCATTATTTCGCTGACATTATTTTTGCTAACCTTGCTGAAGCTATTCATTTTTGACATCCGTAATATTCCGGCAACCGGCAAAATAGCCGCGTTCTTTAGCCTTGGCGTATTGCTGCTGGTGGTTTCATTTATGTACCAGCGATTAAAGAAAATTATTATTGCAGATGAGAAAACACCCGATGTGTAAATATTTCATAACCGGTTTATTGTTACTAAGCGCAACCCTGGCAACTGCGCAAAATGCCGCGCGGTTTTTCAGTAAATTGCCGGTAATTACCAAAGCCGGTTTTTACCGGATTAACCTGCAGCCAGCCGTAGTCGCAAATTGCCAGGACAACCTGGAAGACCTTCGCTTACTCGATACCGCGAGCAGACAGGTTCCTTTTGTTATCCAAACAGACCCACCAGCATTTACCGAAAATAGTTTTATTGAGCTACCCGTTTTATCCACTGAACTAGCACCCGACAAACAGACGCATATAACTATTGGAAACACCTCCAACAAAACCATCAGCAAGCTGTTGCTGGAAATAAAAAATACGGACGCCAACCGCTTCGTAACGGTAAGCGGTAGCGATGACAACAAACAATGGTTTGTCATTAAGGAGAATATATTGCTGTATAACGTATCTGTGCCCGATAAAGATCGTTTCGTTCAATACCTTGATTTTCCAAACAGTTCCTATAAATTTTTCAAGATCATTATCCACGGTAAAAATCTTCTGCCAGTCAATATTGTAAAGGTCGGCATTTTTGATGGGGTGCAAAGACCAGGCAATTATACCGCCCTACCTGCACCAGCGATCGTGCAAAAAGACAGCAGTAATCGTAACACCTACCTGTCCATTCGTCTGAAAGAAAATTACCGGGTCAACAAACTCATCATAACCGTAACCGGTCCAAAATTTTTCAAGCGGAATTTTTCTGTCTACAACAATACGTTGAATTCCCCACTGCAAACAAGTTACTTTATTAGCTCGGAGGTTACTCCTGCGTATACGATGGATACACGGGCAAGGTCGCTCACGGCGGTGATCGGCAATGACGACAATCCCCCGCTTCAAATCGTGGCGGTGGCTACCTACCAGCTCAACAAATATTTATCGGCGTACCTGGAACCTGGTATCGATTATCATCTCTCATTCGGCGATTCACTCGCAACGGCCCCTGCCTATGACCTGGCATTTTTTAAAAATCAAATGGCAAATTCGTATGCGGATATCAGCACCGGTGCAGTCATTCGCAGCAACGTGTCGGCAACTTCAGGTGCTGCAAAATTTAATGGCAGCGGCACATTTATTTTGTGGAGTATCATAGGGGCGGTACTCGTATTGATGCTGGTGCTTACGGTACGCATGACCCGTGAGATCCGAAACAAACCGACCGGTGAAGGGTAGTTAAGAAATACATGCAAAGAAAGTTTAGCTCATGATTATCTACAATATTACTTTCCAGGTGGAATGGTCAATTTATGAAGCATGGCTCGCCTGGATGCGCGAGACATATATTCCGTCGATGTTGTCAATAACGGCATTCAGCCAGCCGCAGATCCTGCGGCTGCTCGAGATTGAGGAATCTGCAGGACCGACACTCGCGGTGCAATTTCATGCCCCTTCTGTATCGGCTTATGATGATTACCTGCAGTTGCATGCGCCCGCGCTAAACCGCGTACTGCGCGAGAAATGGGGCAGCCGGGTGGTGTTTTTTGGTACTGCTATGGAGGTTGTGTAATAATTGTGGATATTTTAAAAGAGGGCTACGAAAAAAATAACGTTTAAACATTCTTAAAAGCCAGTACTGGCTGGCATTCGTGTATTTTAAATCGCTGAAATCAGCCACCAGCATGCATTTCCCTAAAGCCTTATTAAAATTTCCGCATCAGGCCACCGTGCTGCCATCCTGCAAATCCTTTATCGGTGCGGCTTATAGCGTTTTTTACGCAATCAGGCAGAACCAAAAAAGTTTTGCCGGTTGAAAAAAGCGGGTATATTTGTTCTGATAAAAACAAAACTCCCTCACTATGAACAAAGCTGAATTAATTGCAAAGATTGCCGATGAAGCAGGTATTACTAAAACACAGGCAAATGAGTCTTTGAATTCGTTTGTTACAGCAGTTACAAAAACTTTAAAAGGTGGCGGTAAAGTTACCTTGGTAGGTTTTGGAACATTTTCGGTATCCAAAAGAGCTGCACGTAACGGACGAAATCCTCAAACAGGTGCGGTTATAAAAATTAAGGCTAAAAAAGTAGCTAAATTTAAAGCAGGTAAAGAATTGTCTGCAAAATTATAATCTGCCTACCGTATAATCTAGCAAGAAGCATGACCATGTTTCTTGCTTTTTTATTTTAAAGAGGTCCTGTTTAAAAGCTTTGCGGCGAATTCAAATAAAAAGTTGCATTTTTGCGGTTGGAAGCAACGACTTGTTGTGTTCCGTTTAATTACAAAAAAATTGATTTATGGGAAGAGGTGACAAAAAAACTAAAAAAGGTAAGATATTTAAAGGCTCATTTGGCAAGTCAAGGCCTTCGCGTCCGATCGTTGTAAAGAAGAAAGAAGAAGAAAAGAAAGAAGCATAATCCAGCTATAAGTACGTTCGATCATTTACCAGATCAGGCTCTATTTCCTGCGGGAAGCGAAGCCTGATTTTTTATGCCCCCAAGGTATTGTTCTGATTGTTGATAGCTGATTCAATGTCATTGGGTTAAGACGTCTCAAAAAA
>JBBSSY010000222.1:0-6076 GCA_038241595.1 Chitinophagales bacterium
GATCTGCTCTTTTTATGACTGTGTCGACCATAAAATTATGGGCAATAAACAACTCTTCCATTAGGGAATAACGACAATTAAGAGGGTGTTTTGCGCCATTTTGTAAAATGACCGGTTGTCAACAATACCTGCGGAACGTTTTACCGACAAAGTGCACCAAGCGGATGACAAGAGAACTGCCCAGTTGTGGAAAATGAGGTTTCTCGAATGTTACGAAATTGATGGAAAAGAGATGCCCTTTAGCTTCCTGAACAATTCTACCGCATATAAATCGGTCATCCCTGCAACAAAATCAAGCACACTCTGAATTTTCGCATATTCATCATCCTGCTTCGTTAAAAACTGTTTCGGTATCAACTCCACCAATTTCTTATGATACTTGGAATTGTTTTGCAAATAGGCCGGGATGAACTCTTCCAACAGCCCACCCATCACTTTATACCCGGCCACTTCTATCTGTACCACGGAACTATAATTGTAAATTTTCTTTACTGAAATACCAACGATCTTCTTCATCGTCGAACGATACGGTTCGTCTATTGCATCGATCAGCGATGCGTTAAAATCGCCAGACATTATTATCTCGCGCTCATTAAAAAACAAATCCGAACATTGTTTGACGAGGTTACTGATCGATTTAGCGCGCATCAGGCTCACCCTGGCATCAATGTCTTCAATCTCCGCCAATCGAGCGGGCATAGCCGGATCATTACAAAGTGCGAGCAACAATTCTTCCACTTCCGGGTAGGTAAGAATTTTCAGGCGCTGGGCGTCTTCCAGGTCGATGATGCTGTAACAGATGTCATCGGCAGCCTCCACCAGGTATACCAACGGGTGGCGTTTATACACCAACGGATCGTCCTGCACTTTGCTGATGTCAAGTTCGGTGGCAATCTTTTCAAACACGGCCTGGCCCGACTGAAAAAAACCATATTTTTTGGTATAGATGTTCGACTTGTCATGGCCTGCCAGCGACGCACATGGATATTTGGCGATGGCGGCAATGGTAGAATAGGTAAGCGAAAAACTCCCGTAGCCTTTGCCGGCATACGGATGGGTGAGTATGCGCAGCGCATTGGCATTCCCTTCAAAATGCGTCAGGTCGTTCCACTGCTGGTCAGAAACTTTATTTTTATACATACGTCCATTACCATCGGTAAAATAATGAGAAATGGCCGATTCACCCGAGTGGCCGAACGCCGGGTTGCCCAGGTCATGGGCCAGGCAGGCAGCCGCGACGATATTACCGATCTCACTCAGCAGCGGATATTGCCGGTCGGTTTCAGGAAATTCTTTCTTCAGTTTATTGTAGTGGATCCTGCCCAGCGATTTGCCAACACTCGCGACTTCCAGGCTGTGCGTGAGCCGATTGTGCACAAATATGCTCCCGGGCAGTGGGAAGACCTGCGTTTTATTCTGGAGTCTTCTAAAAGCGGAGGAGAAAATGATGCGGTCATAGTCGCGTTGGAACGCGGACCTGGCTTCCTCCTGGTCGGCGATATACCTGTCTTCACTTTGCCAGCGTTTGGCGGATAGTAATGCATTCCAGTTCATGGTGTCCTGATTAACCTTCGTTTATAACCCTCTTCGAATCAGAGCGCTGTGGCTTGGTTCAGGCGTACAAGGTATGTTATTCAGGATATAGGGAATCACCCGGCAATGTCAATCAGTTAAAACGTCTCAAAATGATTCAATCCATCTAATCAGGGCTGCACGGAAACTGCCTTCCGCCGCGCTTTGTCCCAGGTGCCGGTCTGTCGCCCGAACAGGAACCGCGACAGGCCGGCGAGCACGGCATAATTCATGATCGCAAAATAATACGGTACAAAAACAGGCTTAAACCGCACCTTCCTGTTTTCGAGGATGTACCCGACTATAGCGGCAGCATAAAAAAGTACCTGGGCAATCAACACCATCTTGTAGAACCAGCCCGGTTGGTCCAGCAAAAACAAGGTCAGGATAAACATGCCGATCAACAAAAATGGGGTAATGGTCCACCTGAGTACCCGGTGAGAAATATACTGGAAATAAAGCAACGGCGTTTTCGTCATTTTGAGTTTGCCCGACAGGCGCGAGATGGACTGCCAGCCACCTGTGCAGATCCGCACTTTACGTTTCAATTCTTCCTGCACATTTTCGGACGCCGTCTCCAGCGCATAGGCATGGGGTTCATACACGATTTTGTAGCCAGCCGCTGCCATTTGCATCGACTGCATAAAATCATCCAGCAAGGTGTCCTCCGGCAAATCAACATACAGGGACGTTCTGAATGCCACCAGCTCGCCGGCAGCACCAACGGCGCTGTACAGTTCTGAATCGTATTTTTTTAATAGCGATTCATATTTCCAGTAAATGCCCTCCCCTGCTGCACTGGCACTGTCAGCGGTTTCACTGATAATTTTTTTCTCACCCGACACACAGCCCACTTTCTCCTGCGCGAAGTGCCGCACGATATTCCTTACAGCGGCGGTATTCAACATGGTATTCGCATCCGAAAAAATAACGACAGGCGTTGTTACAAATTTCATGATCCGGTTTTCTGCAGCTGTTTTTCCACCACGGCGGTTCTCATGAAAAATACCCACATCCGGGAACGACTGCAAATACAATTCACTGTTGTCCGTAGAACCATCCGTGATAAAGACAAGAGATAATTTTTCGCGTGGGTAATCGAGTAACCGGCAGTTGGCAATTTTCTCGGCCAGGATGTCCCGCTCATTAAAACAGGGGATCACCAGGGTGACCGCAGGTTCGAAACTATCGGCCGGTAAAATCGTTGGTCCATTGAACCGGCGCTTGATCAAGACCAGTACATACAATAAAATACCATAACCCAGGTAAGTGTAAAATACTATTATGAAAAATAACCAGAACAATACTGCTATCCAATTCATACGGTTAAAGTAAGTGTGAATAAATTCGTGGTAGGTAAACGATCCGGCAGTGGTGAAAATTGCCTGGTCAAAACGCACCAACTCATTAATTATTAGCCATTCAAACAATTATTTCGATGATTTTCAGTTTATAATTTATTCCCTAATCTCCAAAATCTGCCCCTATGAAAATTGGAATGGAAGTTCAGCGTTTGTTCCGCCGCAAGAAACACGGGATGGAAATTGTCGCCCTCGAAATCATCCGCGAGTTACAGAAAATGGAGACAAAGAACGAATATGTATTGTTTACCAAGAAAGATGAGGATGATCATTGTATCAAAAAAAGTAAACACTTCAGCATCAAGATCATTCAAAAGGCGGCCTACCAGTTTTGGGAGCAGCTCTTGCTTCCAGGAGCCGTAACAAGATCGAAAGTTGACCTCCTTCATTGTACCTCCAATACCGCCCCCCTTATTTGCAAGATCCCACTCGTAATAACGATACACGATGTAATTTACCTTGAATCTATTAATTTCTCGGGTTCCGCCTACCAAAATTTCGGCAATCTTTACCGCAGGTTTATCGTGCCGACGGTCGCTAAAAAGGCGGCATGTATTCTTACGGTATCAGCATATGAAAAGAAGGTGATCGTTGATCGGCTCAAAATTGCGGAAGATAAAGTTCGGGTCGTCTACAATGGCGTGAACAAACAATTCAAACCAATTGAAGACAAGCAGGCGCTCGACGCGTTTCGCAAAAAATTTGCGCTCCCTGAAAAATTCCTGCTGCATTTTGCGAATACTGCGCCGAAAAAAAATACCATCGGCGTGCTGAAGGCTTTTACATTATACTGCGAGAAAGAAATGACGCCCCTGCCGCTGGTATTGACCGACTGCTCCACCGATTTTATCATGGACCTGTTGAAAGAGGTCAATGCCACGGCGCTGAAAAAACACATCCTGATCCTGGATTATATCCCTTTCTCAGACATACCGTTGCTGTATAACCTGGCAACCGTTTTTATCTATCCTTCTCACCGGGAAAGCTTTGGCATGCCACTGATCGAAGCCATGGCCTGTGGCGTTCCGGTGATCACTTCCAACACGTCTGCCCTGCCTGAAATTGCGGGGGGTGCAGCCTGCCTGGTTGATCCGGCAAAGCCCGCGGAACTGTGTGAACAGATTCAACACCTGCTCGGCGATCCACGTCTCGTGGAAGAAAACCGGGAAAAGGGTTTTATCAACGCGCGCCGGTTCACCTGGGAAGCAGCAGCCAGGATAACCGAGATGATCTATGATGAAATTGGGCAATTAAAAAACAATCCTGCGAAAACAGGTCCCTTTGGGAGATTGATTGCCAACTTTAAAATGCACCTCCATTCGCCCTCCGTGAGCGCTCCCGGGCATCTGTCAAAAAAATAGTTATTTTCTCCTCACCAGCATTCACGAATTCTCGAGTCGCAGCTTAACCGCCGGCGTCACCGTAAACTTCCGGTCTTTGAGTTTTAGGAAATACGCTTCGTAATAGTGGAAAGAGAGGTACGCCAGCAACAAGGTCAGCGAACTGCCGCATGGACCACCGAAGTTGTCGTCGTACATTTTTCCTGGTAACTGTTCCAGGCCAGGTTCCAGAACATGTTTACCCGGTTCTCCCAGGCATTGCCTGCCGCGGCCTCCATGCGTTCCATCATTTTATCCTGGTTGTTATTAGAAACGGCGTCGTCGATCATTTCAAGAAACTGTTCGTGGTTTTCGGCCATGTACACATGATCACTAAACGTAGCAATGTCTTCGCTGAAAGTGGTTGTCACAACTGCCCGCCCCGCGCCCAGGTATTCATTGATCTTTAACGGGTAAATGCCGGCTGTGAGGTTATTTTTTTTAAAAGGGATGATGGCGACGTCAAAATAGCGGAGATAGGCCGGGAGCTCCTCGATCTTTTTTGACCCGGTAAAAACCAGGTTAGGAATCGCATCGAGGTTGATTTCCGTGAATGCTTTGTCTTGCCGCGGGCCGACGAGTACGATTGTTTTATCCGTATTCGCTGCGGCGATCTTTACCAACAGTTCATAATCTACGCGCTGGCAAATGGCACCAGTGTAGCCGATGATCGGCGTTGTGATACCGGCCAGTTCTACAGGCCGAGGCAACTCCTGCTGAAAAGCCGTTTTGAACAACCGGATGTCGCCACCGTTTGGAAAATAATGAACGGTATGGCCGGTTCGCTCACTGATGTCACGGCAAAGTTTTTTCGAGGTAGCCATGGACATGTCATAATGCCGAACACAGTTATCTTCCTTTTTCATGCCGTTGCGAAACACTTCCTCGATGGCGTCCCTGCTGTGATAAATACTCAGGGTCGGACTAAGATAATGCCCGACATCGGGCAGGTAAGAAGGATTGAATGAATTGATAAAAATATAATCGCTTATTTGTTTCTCTTTCAGGATTCGTTTGACAAGGTCTGCCAACCGGTTGTTGTTGTAACCTGCAGCCATATTATACAATATTCCAGCCGGGAGGGAATAGATCGGCAATACGGGAGCCGGCGTGGCGCCAACCAGGTTGACCGGCTGGCCTGTTACGTGTACGAGCGGGTTTTGGCCATGCAACAAGGCAGGCATGCGCCGCTGAACGGTGGGCAATTTTCGCTCGCGCCAGACATCGGCCCAGGAGTATGGGTAATCAATATAATAAACCCGGTTGGTTCGGCTAAACACTTTTGCAAGGGCCAGTGAAGCCGAAGAAATGGCGCCATCCCACCTCGACATCGAAGTGATAAAAATGGGCAGCCCCTTGAACGCGGTTTTTGTAAGCATGATGGATATTTATGGACTTCACTACCCGGTGACACTAAAATTCTCCCGGTCGCCTGAAGCCCGCATTCGCTTTTGTTTTCAACCCTGCACGAAATCCGTAGACAAGGCAGATAAAAACGGGTATGGCGATGAGGTCCCAGGGCATAAGCTATTTATTTGGCAGTTCAGTGTCACCATGTGGTGTATGAATAAATGTTTTACCTGCCTTCCCCATACCGCTTACGGCCGTAAACATCGAAATAACGGCACCGGGTATGCGCAAGAAAGCTTGCAGCAGGTTTTTTGTATACCATTTCGCCGGGATACCGATCAGCAGGCTGACACCAAGGGCGACCAGCAGCGCGATGCTGATCAACAAAAACTGTCGTGAAAACAGCACCACCCA
>JBBSSY010000223.1:0-6064 GCA_038241595.1 Chitinophagales bacterium
TAATTCTTTTACGCGTGGTGTGTCGTGGGATTTGTGACAGGTTGTAGGGCGCGTTTGTCTGAAGGGTGATTTTAATGATTAGATGATAGACTATGATATTCTATGGGTGGTTTTTCGTGCTTTTCGATCAGGGTTCTCCTGCATGTTGTCTGAAGGGTGATTTGAATGATTAGATGATAGGCTATGATCTTCTATGCCTGGTTTGTCGTGCTTTTCGAACAAGTTCTCCTGCATGTTTGTCTGGACGGTGATTTGAATGATTAGATGATAGACTATGATCTTCTATGGGTGGTGTGTCGTGGGATTTGTGACAGGATGTACTGGGCGTTTGTCTGAAGGGTGATTTATGTGATTAGGTGATCGACCATGATTCAAAAGATTCTATTCTCCTGCCAGGCTGGAGAGGGCATTCGGATTCCGGACGACCGAATTAAAGGATATTTTTTCTCCGCCAACGCTTATGTACCGTACCCGTCTAGGCCTGAAAGGCCACCAGAAAAGAGCACAGGCTGTAGGCCTGTGTAGCGAGACAAGTGCACGACCAGGCCTGAAAGGCCGACATAAGGCAATACGGTTTTTTTAAGGCAGGCACAAAATGATGACCTCATGCTACATGCAGCATGAAAATGTTCAACACGTTTACCGGGTTACGAAAAATAACTTAATAAACCTGTGTGGCTATCTGTCGGCCTTGCAGGCCTAGACGGCGCACAACGCTACACAGGCCTGCAGCCTGTGCTCTTTTCTGGCGGTCTTTCAGGCATAGACGGGGCGCGAAGATACACAGGCCTGCAGCAAAAAACGGGATACCCATGGTCTCAATAATTAATCATTCTAGTCATAGTCCCGTAATTCCTCCTTAATTTCAAACCTCAACCATTCAACCCCCTGCATGAAAACAATAATTACCTGGCTGCTTATTTTACCTGCCTTTTTTCCAGGCGCTTTCGCACAAACGACTGCCCTTCGCAACCCCGTCATAAAACAAGGCAGCCCGGAATCGGTGGGCATGTCATCGGAGCGGTTACACCGCATTGACGGGCTGCTGCAGAAATACGTAGACAGCGGACGCATGAACGGCGCCGTGGCATTAATTATCCGCAACGGAAAAATCGCCTACTACCAGGCGGCTGGTTTTAATGACATCGATACCAAAACGCCTTTAAAACGGGACGCTATCTTCCGCATGGCTTCCCAAACAAAAGCCATTACCAGCGTTGCGGTCATGACATTGTATGAAGAAGGAAAGTTTTTACTCGACGACCCGCTGAGTAAATATATTCCCGAATTCAGGAACCAGCGGGTGATTGAAATGTTTAACCCAAAAGACAGCTCCTACACCTCCACACCGGCCAACAGGCAGGTAACCATACACGACCTGCTGACTCATACTTCCGGTATTGGCTATGCGCAAATTGGCACACAGGAAGCCAACGCCATTTACGCCAAGGCCGGCGTGATTGCCGGTATCGGCATAGAAACGTTTAATCTGGCGGATAAAATAAAAATACTTGGCCGCCTCCCGCTGTTTCACCAGCCAGGTGAAAGATTTACCTACGGACTAAATACCGATGTGTTGGGCTACCTGGTCGAAGTAATGTCAGGCATGTCACTGGCAGATTATTTAAAACAGCGCATCTTTGACCCGCTGGGCATGAAAGACACCTATTTTTACCTGCCCAAGGACAAACAAAATCGCCTGGTACAATTATATACCGAAGAAGCATCAACCGGCAAACTGATTAAGGCACCTGCCAAATCATACCTCAACGGCGATTTCAGCGCCGATTATCCCAATAGCGAAGGCACGTATTATTCTGGTGGCGGTGGGCTCTCGGGCACCATTTATGATTACGCCGTCTTCCTGCAAATGCTGCTGAACGGTGGCGAATACAACGGGAAGCGCATACTCACGCGAAACACGGTGCGCATGATGACCATGAACCAGATCGGCGACCTGAACGTAGGGGCAAAGAAATTCGGACTGGGGTTTTCCATTACCACGGAAAAAGCAAGTTCCCTCCTCCCAACACCGGAAGGTGTGTTCGAATGGGGCGGTATGTTTGCCACAACATATTGGGCAGACCCTAAAGAAAAATTGGTTGCCCTGCTCTACCGCAACATTTACCCGACACGGTACGGAAGCCTGTCGGATTATTTTAAAGTACTGGTGTACCAGTCAATCATCGACTAAACGATATGGAATATTATGGATGTATTAAATCTTGGCATCGGTACGCGCCTGCAACATACCAGTTTTGGTCCGGGCGTGATTGTTGGCGTTAAATATGCCGTCTACATCATTTCCTTTATATATCATGGAATTAAGGAAATTGACAAGAACGATTCCAACCTGGAAGAGATCATTCCGGAAAATGTAACATTGGAGATCGAAACGACCTCTGCAGTAGAAAAATCCCTGCTAAATATTCTGCGTTTATGGAACGATACGCAGGAAGTGGTTCCGCTCGGAGAAAAATGGATTGGTGGCATGATGTTGCTGCAGCCAAAAGATCAGTCGCAAAAACCCAAAGAAATTCCGGTCGATATTTTCTTTCACAAGATCGTCATGCTACGCGACCGGCTGCGTGTGCTGGAACAGCAAGTGAACGCACACAAAAAACTAAGCGACGAAGAAAAAGTAAATATGCAGCAATACATCACACGGATCTACGGTTCGCTGACGACATTCAACGTGCTGTTTAAAAACAAAGAGCAGTGGTTCATCGGGGATAAAGGCGGGGAATAGATTGTCGTGGCAGCATCCGGTAGTCAGTTAGCAGTTAGCAGTTAGCCGTCAGCCGTCAGCAGTTGAAGTCGTTTGATTAGAGCGTGTAAAAAAAATATTCAATAACCAATTTTCAACGCTCAATATTCAATAAAGAAGAACCGTTCAGGCTGGATTCTCCTCAGTGAGTATTGAAAATTAATTATTGAATATTGATTTCTTAACTCAACACCATCAAGGAGCAGTGAAACAATCAGCGGTCAGCCATCCCAAGGGCAGTCAGTACTTTCGCCTACTTCCAAAACAAGTTTATTCGTTGGCGAACGTTGTTGCGGATGTTGACATAATATAGATTAATATCTCCTACGTGAAAGTTTTTCATGCGCAGTAAAAAGCCGCCCGGGATATGTGGCTGGTGGATCCAAAGTACGCCATCGTGGATCTGTGCGTCGGCAATGCCAACACGTAATTTGTTAAAGTCAGTAATCACGCCACCCTGGTTCATGGCATAGGTACCCTGGGTTGAATCAATGGTCCAGGTAAGCGGGTTCGTTACCCAGCCGGAGTTGTTCTCCTTTTTTACAAAATCCGGTTCATAGCCGTTTTTATATGTGCGCCAGCCAACGATACATCCGGTTTGATTGGAGTCTTTACAAAGTGGTATGGTCTTGAAATAGTCATTCGGGATATACATGCCCAAGATATATGCGACAACGAGCCGGTTCTTCAGCGGTTTGTCTTCGAAAAATTCTTTTAACAACCGCTGCGCATGCGTGCTGCCCTGGCTGTGTGCTGCTATGATAATCGGCCGGCCATTATTGTAATGGTCGAGGTAATACTGAAACGACTTTTTTATGTCTGCATACGCCAGGTCTAAGGCTGTTCGGGCAACAACGGTATCGGATGTGTAATATGACCGCACGTGCGCCTGCCGGTAGCGGGGGGCAAAAACCCGGCACTCGTTAAAGGCACTGGCCTGGTATAAGATGGTGGAGTAATCGGTTTTTGCATTCAGGCGGGCATCGTTGATATCCGCATTCCAGGCTGTGTCTTCCTTATCGGTGAGGGTGGTAGGATGCAGGAAAAATACATCTACCACGGAATCTTTTGTTGTGGATGCCACCAGCGGTCGCGGCACGCTGTCAGACGGATCGTGTTTGTAAGGATGGGCGGCCCAATAAAACAAATTGCCGTAATCCGGTTCTGCGGACGATGCCGGGTGCTGGTACGAGGAGACGAATTTTGCGTATTTGGGCGCGCAGGAGAACCATGCCGACACCGCAACAAAAAGGAACAATAAAAAGATTCTTTGCATCAAAAATTTCTACATTTACACGGTAAAACTAGGGCTTTGTAAAGACTTAAACCATCTCGACGACGATACGTTTAACGCTTATCGGCTTGTTTTGCTATTGATCACTAAAATTCCCGAGCTTATGTCTATTCCTGTAGTTGACCTCAACGATTTTCTTTCCGGCGATCCGGAAAAGAAAAAATCATTCGTAAACGAATTGGGGAACGCATACGAAGACGTAGGGTTCGTGGCCGTAAAGAATCATGGTATACCCGACGAGCTAATCGGCGACCTCTATAAATATGTGCAACAGTTTTTTTCATTACCTGCCGATGAAAAACGGGATTATGAAGTTCCCGGACTGGCGGGTCAACGAGGTTATACCTCTTTTGGAAAGGAACATGCCAAGGGCAGTGATGCGCCAGATCTGAAAGAATTTTTCCAATTCGGACAAACCGTGGAAGATGGAGATCCCATCAAGAACGAATACCCCGATAACGTGGAAGTAGATGAAGTTCCATCATTTTCACCCACTTTCCGTAGCGCTTACAAAGCTTTTGAAACCTCTGGTCGAGCCCTCTTGAAGGCAATCGCGCTCTACCTGGAACTCGACGAAAACTACTTCGAACCCTTCGTGCATAACGGCAATTCCATCCTGAGGGCCATTCATTACCCGCCAATTACGCACGAACCAAAATCCGCGATCCGGGCTGAACAGCACGAAGACATCAACCTGATCACCTTACTGGTTGGCGCCTCTTCCGACGGGTTGCAGATCCTTACCAAACAAAACGAATGGATAGGCGTTACTTCCCTGCCCGAACAAATCGTGGTAAATGTCGGCGACATGCTGCAACGCCTCACCAACAACAAACTTAAATCCACCACCCACCGGGTGGTAAATCCGCCGCGCGCGATGTGGCATACCTCGCGTTTTTCAATTCCTTTTTTCCTCCATCCCAAGGGCACGATGAGCCTGGCTGCCTTGCCGGCCTGTGTCGATGAAAACCACCCGAAAGCATACGAAGATGCCACGGCAGGTGAATACCTGGATGAAAGACTTAGGGAGATCGGACTTAAAAAATGACCGTATCTGGCGTAATTTATTTATCTCTAAAATTTCACCACACAGGCATGCTCCACGCCATCATCTTTCATTGAAATTATTTTATCTTCCGTGATCATTCCATCAACGGATACAGTCATCTCATCTGAATGATCTTCCTGTATAATGTCTATGTGATACAAGGTATTGATATACCTGTAATGCAATTTAAATGATTGCCAGTCTTTCGGCAGACAAGGATTGAACGACAATTTATTTCCCACCTGTTCTATGCCAAGAAAAGATTCTATAATTAAACGATACAACCAGCCGGCAGAACCCGTGTACCAGGTCCATCCGCCACGGCCGGCATGAGGCTCACGTGAATAAACATCAGCCGCAAGCACATAGGGTTCTACTTTGTAAATAGAAATTTTTTCAGCAGTATTGCCGTGATTAACAGGATTTACCAGTTGCAATAACTCCCATACACGCTCTTTATTCCGCAATTTCGCAAAGGCCATGATCATCCATATGGCCGCATGCGTGTACTGTCCGCCATTTTCTCTCACACCCGGAACATATCCTTTAATATAACCCGGGTTTACGTCAGACTTGTCAAAGGCGGGTTCCAGCAGTTTAATGATCCCGATATCTTTTTCTACTAAATTTTTGTAGGCTGATTCCATTGCCGTCTGAAGCAGGCTTTCATTTCCTCCTCCTGATAGAACAGACCAGCTCTGGGCAATAGAATCAATCCTACAATCTTCATTGCTTTTAGAACCCAGGGGCGTTCCGTCATCAAACCAGGCACGTTTATACCATTCACCATCCCATGCATTTTTATTAATGTTATCTTTTAACTTCTTCGCTTCATTTTTACAGGTATTCGAAAACGCTGAGTCATTATGCAAACTGGCGGTCTCCGCAAAACTATTGAGTATTTCGTATAGAAAAAAGGCAAGCCAAACGCTTTCACCCTTTCCATGCTCTCCTA
>JBBSSY010000224.1:0-6045 GCA_038241595.1 Chitinophagales bacterium
CGCAGATTGGAGCTCTTCGTCATCGGGTCATTACCGGTAAGGGCGCTGGTAGCCAGCAGCAAGCGGCTATACTTTCCGGGTTTTAAAAGTGTTACCCTATTCGATGCAGGTGAAGTATTTATCTACCAGGTAGGTAAAGTCGGCCTTAGCGAACGGGCAAGTTCCATCGCATTTAATTTTATGATGGCGATCCCGGCCGCCATTATATTCCTCTGTACGCTAATCCCCTACATGCCGGTATCTAAAGAGATCACGCCGCAGTTGCTCGTGCTCGCCAATGATTTTATCCGCGATGCCCCCACGTTTTTAGCCGTCGAGAGTTTCCTGAACGACTTTATTAATACACCCCGCAGCGGATTGCTGTCACTGGGTTTCTTCCTGGCCGTGTATTATTCGTCCAATGCTATGATGCGCGTGATGCGAACATTTAACAAATCCCTGATTAATTCAAGGGAACGAAACTTTCTTGAATCGAGGTGGATGGCCATCAAACTCACCTCGCTGGTTATTTTCCTGGTCATCATTTCGCTGATACTGTCGATCGTACAGGGCACGTGGCTCGACAAACTACTGCGCTGGATGGATATACACAACCAGGGATTGATCAACCTGATCGATTCATTCAGGTACATTACCATCGTCGCCCTGATTTTTTACACCATTGCCTTCATTTACAAGTATGCACCGGCGATGGATAAACGCTGGAAATTATATTCTCCCGGCACAATCATCGCCACCATACTGACCATAGTTACTACGTTCCTGTTTTCGTACTGGGTGACCAAATTTGGCAATTACAACAAGATTTACGGCTCGATAGGCACCATTATGATCATCATGTTGCTAACGTATATCAATTCGTTTATTTTATTGATCGGGTTCGAATTAAATGTCTCCCTGTATAACAACAGGCAGATTGCGGATGAAAAAGCCGCAAGGTATGAATTGGAAGAAGCGGATGATGCGTTATAGATTCCCGGGCTGATTCGCCGCCCATTCCTGCCAAAGCCCGTTAAACTGTTCCTGCCCGATATGCCGTTCGTTGTAATGCCCGGCGATCTCTTTTTGGCGGTATGCCTCATACAGGGCTACCGCGCAGGCGACCGAAATATTCAGCGACTTGATAATTCCAAGCTGGGGAATGATAAAATTGCCATCTGCCAACGACCGGATCTCGTCGCTGACACCGGAATGTTCGTTGCCAAACACCAGGGCCATCGAACCCGAGAAGTTTAGGTTGTACACGTTCACCGCATCGCTGCTTAGATGCGTGGTAACAATTTTGTCATACTTCTTTCGCAGCGCGGCAAAACATTCCACCGCGTCATCGAACTGGTAGATACTGAGCCACTTGGCTGCACTGCTGCTGCTTTTTGCACCCCATTTTTTATGCGGACCTATCTTCGTATTCAGCACATAAATTTCCTGGACACCAACCGCGTCACAGGTTCGCATGACAGCCGAAATATTGTGCGGATCAAAGACATTTTCCAGCACCACCGTTAAATCCGGCTGGCGCTTATTCAGTACAGATAACAACCGTTCCTCTCTTTCTGGCGTCATAGTCGTAAATTTACAGTTGGTCTGATTTAATGATTCAATTTTATCCGGTGCAAGCTACTGCAAAGCCGGTATCATTAAAATCATGCGCAAAAAAAATCTCGAAGTATGGTTAAGAAGATAATGAAGATATTGCTGATTACGCTGGTGGTGCTGATTGTAGCCGCCTTTGCGATTCCATTTCTATTTAAAGATAGAATTGTTTTAAAGATCCAGACCGAGATCAACAAAAACATCAATGCAAAAGTGGCATTTAAAGATGTCAACGTCTCCCTGTTGCGTCATTTTCCAAGACTGTCGGCAGGCCTGCAACAACTGCGGGTCACCGGTATCAACGGCTTCGAACGTGACACGCTGATCGCTGCTGATAACGTTGACGTTTCCCTCGATCTTATTAGTGTAATTATAGGAGATAATATGAAAATTTACTCCGTCACGCTCGAGTCGCCACGAATACATGCAATTGTAAACAAAGAAGGGCATGCCAACTGGGACATCGTAAAAGCCGATTCTTCCGCCACGGATACCGCGGACACCTCAAAACCATTCTCCGTAGAACTGAAGCAGTACACGATAAGCAACGGTTATATCAGTTACATCGACCGGCAATCCAATATGAATGCGGAAATCATCGGCCTGAACCATGAAGGTAGCGGCGATTTTACCTCCGATATCTTCATATTAAAAACCGCGACGCGATCGCCTGAAGTGAATTTTAGTTACAACAATATCCCCTACCTGGCGCACGCCAACGTAGTCATTGACGCGGATGTACAGATAAATAATAAAATAAGCACTTACCTGTTCGAAACGGATCAGATCAATGTCAACAATTTGAAACTGGCGACCAAGGGTTTATTACAATCGCTGCCAGACAGCAGTTATAAGATGGACATCAGCTTCAACGCGCCGTCCAACGATTTTAAAAGCATCCTGTCCCTGATTCCAGCTATTTACCAAAATGACTTCAACAAGGTAAAGACAAGTGGGAACGTCGTGTTTAACGGATTTGTAAAAGGAATTTACAACAGCCGTTCTATTCCTGCCTATTCGTTAAACCTGGATATAAAAAACGGGTTCTTTCAATACCCCGACTTGCCTAAACCAGTCAAAAATATCAACCTGTCTCTGAAGATTGACAACCCGGATGGAGTTACCGATCATACTGTTGTGAACATGCCCCAGGCACATCTTGAAATGGACAACGAACCATTTGACCTGCGCCTGCTGGTTAAAAACCCGAAATCCGACTTGTTTATAGATGGTGCGGCAAAGGGAAAAATCAACTTGTCGGATATCACGCAGTTTGTAAAATTGCAACCTGGTACAAAACTCAGCGGCAAGGTGCAGGCGGATGTTTCGGTGAAAGGCACCATGGCTGCGATTGAGCAACAACGTTATGAACAGTTTGCAGCAGCAGGCACGATCGGTGTAAGCGGTTTGCAGTATGCATCATCCGATTATCCGGATGGCGTAAAGATCAATAATCTGTTTATGACGTTCAACCCGCGAGACATCATCGTCAGTGACCTGGACGGCCGTTATAAGAACACGAACTTTACGGCCAACGGGTCGGTGAGCAACGCATTGCCCTACATGCTGCGTGGCAAACCACTGGGCGGAACGCTGCAGGTTAAAGCCGATAAGATGAACCTCAATGAATGGATGGGTACTTCAACCGATACCGCCACAAAAAATACCGCGGCCGCCGCTCCTTTTGCCGTACCCGCCAATATAAATTTCGTTGTAGATGCTTCCATCGCTCGTTTGCTTTACGACAAACTGGAGATGCAACAGGTGTCCGGTAAAATGGTGATGCAGGATGAACGCGTTCAACTGAATAACATCGGGGGCGATGCACTGGAAGGCTCCATCCTGATCAACGGCAGTTACTCAACAAAAAACAGCAAAACAAAACCCGACATCGCGCTGGATTATGACGTGAAGGGCCTTAATATCGAGAAAACTTTTTACACCTTTAATACGGTCCAGAAGCTGATGCCGATTGGCCAGTACCTGTCGGGTAAAATGTCGTCGCAACTAAAAATGACCGGTAAACTTGGTGACAACATGATGCCTGACCTCGCTTCCCTTACCGGGAAGGGCAACCTGCTGCTGATCGAGGGTTTTTTGAAAAAATTTGCTCCACTCGACAAACTTGCTGAAATGCTGAATGTCAACGAACTGAAGGAAATCAGCTTGCGGGAGGTAAAAAATTATATCGAATTTAACAACGGCAAAGTGCTTGTAAAACCGTTTACCATAAAAGTAAAGGACATAGAGATGGAGATCGGTGGACTGCACGGTTTCGATCAGTCGTTAGACTACGTGCTCAATATTAAACTGCCGCGCGCGCTGATGGGCGAAAAAGGAAATTCATTGGTCAATAACCTGATTACAGCGGTAAATAATAAAGGCATTCCAGTTAAACTTGGGGAAACGGTCAACCTGCAGGTGAATCTCGGCGGCACCATTAAGAGTCCCAGTTTTAAAATGGACCTGAAAGAAGCCGGCGCGAACCTGGCCGACCAGTTAAAGCAACAGGCGTTAACCTTTGCCCAGTCAAAAATAGACAGCACCCGCGCGGCTTTCAAAGATACTGCTGCTTCTGTTCGTAAACAGCTTGAAAAAGGCATTCAACAGGAGATCAGCAATCGATTATTTGGCAATAAAGATTCAACAAAGCCTGTCACTGGCGGTTTCGACAGTTCCCGAAAACAAATCGAAAATGCCGGCAAAGGATTCCTGCGCGGTCTGCTAAAAAAGAAACCGGCGGATACGGCAAGGTGAGCGATCAGCAGTCAGCAATCAGCAATCAGCAATCAGCAATCAGCAGTCAGCAATCAGCAGTCAGCTAGCAGCTAGCTGATTGCAATCATGTAGTAAAAAAATATTTAATATTCAATCAATGTCGTTTAGCTAAAAAAATAATCAATGTTCAACGCTCAATTTTCAATGCTCAATAAAGAAAACCTATCCTGACCGCCCGGTCGAATTGCGCTTTGTATATTGACAGATGTAAACTGCCAATCGTACATTGCAAACTGACTTCATTACTGCCAACTGTAAATTGCCAACTGTTAACTGAATATTGCCAACTGACCTCACAACTGCCAATTGCTAACTGAAAACTGCAAACTGAAATTAAAAATTACCCACTGAATAAAGTTTACACCCAGGACCTCGACGCCATCCAACTGGCGGGTGAACAGAACGATGCAGAAAATCATGCGTTTAGCGGCTTTCTGCAAACCTGTGATGACCTGGAGATAGACCAGATGGTTCATCGGCTGAATGACAAAGTCAGCGCGGCGATCGACTGTACGCGCTGCGGAAATTGCTGCCGGTCGCTGATGATCAACATCGACGCGGGTGAACCTGAACGAATAGCGCCTCACCTTAACCTGGAACCAGCCGTATTCAGGCAACGGTACGTGGAAGAAAGCCAACAGGGGCAGATGATCGTGAACACCATTCCCTGTCATTTCCTGGCAGACAGCAAGTGCACGATCTACGAACACCGGTTTGCCGAATGCCGCGAATTTCCGCACCTGCACAAACCCGGTTTCAACAAACACCTGTTCATGTACTTTATGCACTATGCACGGTGCCCCATTATCTTTAACGTGATCGAGCAATTAAAGGAAGATCTGTATTTTGTTAAGCCGTAAATTGCAGGCAGTAAATTCATGCTGCTTAAATTGCCCGATTATGAAAAAAACACTCCTTTTAAATGCAGCCATGCTGCTTGTCATGTCCATCGCATTTGCCCAGGAAAATGCATTGCTCTCTACCGATGCATTTCAGCAGGCCATCGCCAAAGACAGTGTCCAACTGTTAGATGTACGAACCGCGGGAGAATTTCAAAACAATCATATAAAAAATGCCCTGCAGGCAGACTGGAACAAATCCGACGAATTTAAGGACCGGGTTCAATACCTCGACAAAAGCAAACCGATCCTCATTTACTGCGCAGTGGGTGGCCGCAGCCATGCAGCCGCCGAATGGCTCAGGCAAAATAAATTCGCCGATGTACGAGAGTTGAAAGGCGGTCTCACGGCATGGAAAGGAGACAATAAACCCGTCGTAGAAATTAAATCAGCACCACAACTCTCTATGGACGAATACCTGGCACTAACCAAAACGCACGCAAAGGTACTGGTAGATTTCGGGGCCGAATGGTGTCCCCCGTGTAAACTGATGGACCCGGTCGTCGCCAGGGTTAAGGCTGAAATGGGCGCTTCTTTTGAACTGGTTAAAATAGATGCCGGCACACAGGCCGCACTGGTCAAACAAATGAAACTCGGCGCAATCCCAACCTTCATCATCTATGAAAAAGGCAAAGAGACCTGGCGGCAAGAAGGTGTTGTTCCGTTTAACACGCTAAAGAAAAAGCTGGGTGCAGGATGATCTCGCAACAAACGATACAGCAGATTCTCAGCCGGATAGACATCGTGGAGATCGTTGGTGAATTTGTGAAACTGA
>JBBSSY010000225.1:0-6034 GCA_038241595.1 Chitinophagales bacterium
TAAAAGCGACTGCCCCTCGGTATGCAGCGGCACGGGCAACCCCGCTAGTTTGAGGATGGTGGGAGCCACATCGATATTTGCCGCGAGTACGTCGGATACGCTGCCGGCTTTTATCAATGGCGGGTATCTAACGATCATGGGTACACGTATTGATTCCTCGTAGGCCAGCCTCTTTTCGGTGAAGCCGTGTTCGCCAAAGAAAAAGCCGTTATCACCCATAAAAATGATCATTGTTTTGTCCAGGATATTGGCTTCCTTCAGCGTTTGCATGATCAACCCGACTCCGTCATCGATATCTTTCGTCATACGAGCAATATTGCGGATATCTTCATCAGTCGGCGGTTTCATGTGTACATTTTTTAGTGCCGGTTGAACGATGATGGGTTGCTGCGCGCTTACTGCCCGTTTGATGGGCACGTCTTTGTACAGGTTGCGGTTTCTTTCCGCAGCGAGCAGGTTTTCATCTCCATAACTGGTATGCACCGAGCGGTGCCATAAAGAGATGCTGAAAGGTTTGTCTTTGTTTTCCTTGATAAAGCGTGCTGTTTCGGCGCTTTCGATATCCGTCGCATGCCCCTTGTATTTTTTCAGAACGCCATCGACATTTACAACCGGGTCCATCTTATAATCGCGGTTATGGCCGGTGAGGAACCAGCGGTCGAAACCGGGATGCGGTGTTTTGTCCGCAAACTTGCCCGTTGTCCATTTACCGATAAAGGCTGTTTTATAGCCGCTATACTGCATCAGTAGCGGATAGGTGATGAGCCGCTGCGTCAGCCCCATCGGCACGGTATTTTTATAAAGGCCATGGGTATGCGCATACTGGCCAGACATCAGGCTGGCGCGGCTGGGCCCGCAGAGCGGTGTGGTGACGAACGCATTTTTCATCACCATGCCTTCCTTTGCCAGCCGGTCGATATTGGGTGTTTTTACAAAGGGGTGGCCCGTGATACCCAATCCATCCCATCGAAGTTCATCGACGTAGATCATGATTACGTTGGGTCTTTTATCAGCCTGTGCAACGCCTTTTGTTTGTGTGCACAGGAAAAAACAGAGTACAAAAATGAATGACTTTACCATAATTTTCGTGTTGGTTTTATCGGATGAATACCTTCATCGTATCTAGATTTTTGAATTGCCCGAACAGCGGGTCATAAAGCGTTACAAAGTTCTTTGGAACATGCTGATCCAGTTTTTTCTTTACGGAAGCAAATTCCGCTTTTGTCGCCAGGTTTTTAAATTCCATCGGATCGCCGGCGATGTCATACAGTTCTTCATCGCCGTTCTGGTATTTGATATAGCGCCAGTTATCCAGCCTCACCGCAAAATTACCCGGACCATGGGTCATGAGCGCCGGCTTGTCCCATTTCATAGACGGGTTACTTAACAGCGGCGCCAGGCTGTTGCCATCCAGTTTCTGCTTTACTTTTAGTTTGCAAAGTTCTGCCAGTGTAGGATAAAGATCCTGCAGCGAAACGGCCGCATCCACCATCTGTCCATTGGAAGCCGAATTGGGGATGCGAATGATCAATGGTGTTTTTGTGCCTCTTTCCCAGAGGGTAAACTTTCTCCAGTGTTCTTTTTCACCCAGGTGCCAGCCATGGTCGCCCCACAGAACGACGATGGTATTTTTTGCATAGGGGCTTGCAGCAAGGGCATCGAGTACTTTACCGACCATCGCGTCCGCATAAGTGGTGGTTGCCAGGTAGGCACGTACCATCCGCTTCCAGAGTTTCGGGTCGCTGGTGATCATCTGGTGATCGCTGCGGGGCACTTTGGTAAAGAAACCAAACATCGACTGTGCGAAGATCTTGCCGGCATGCGGCACATCGTCGAGGTCATCTTTTGGCACATTGGGCAGTACGATATCGTCTACTTTGATGCGGTCAAAATAAGACTGCGGTGCAACCCAGGGCATATGTGGTTTTACGATACCCACCGCGAGGAAAAAAGGCTTGTCATGTTTTTTCTTTAACTGGTCCACGGCCCAGTCGGAAAAACGCGCATCTATTAATCTATTCACACTATCCGGGTCTGCAGGGCCAAACGACATTCCCCCCTCGCCGCCACCGCTGGTAAATGATTCAGGGTTTTTTGGATCGGGTCCGTGTTGTTTACGCGGACTAAAATACGTGTCGAAGTCCGCTTCAATTTGCGGGTCGGCTTCGCGTGTCGAAAAATGACAGATCTTGCCCGTACCCGCCGTATAGTATCCACTCTCACGAAATGCAGTCGGCAGGCTTTTTCGATTCGCAAATTCATCGGGCATGCCATCAATGCGTGCATAGGTGCGGATATTTTTCGGCGTGTAAAATGTGCTGTTGCCATAGGCGCCGGTTTTATAAGGATATATGCCATATAACAGGGAAGTACGCGATGGGCCACAGGATGGCGCCGAAGCATAGGCATGTTTAAACGCCACACCGGATTTCGCCAGTTTGTCAAGATTGGGCGTTAACGCCTGCGGATGGCCGCCGAGAAAACCCGTCCAGTCATTGAGGTCATCCATCGCGATAAAAAGCACATTCGGTTTGTCGCCCGCCGTATTTTGACAATCAGCGCTTTTAGCTATCTGCAAAAAAAAGATCGCGAAATAAATCGTCCTGTTTTTCATCGTCAGTTATTGTAATGCTTAAAATGGCACCCGGCGAACGTATTGTTTCATATGATGGCCCACGCCATTGGTAAATTCATAATTGTGCAGGTAAACATTCGCCTTCTTGGCGGTAGACGGCAGATCGGGCCCACCGGTATTGATCTGTATCTCCCAGTATTCCCTCCATTTATATAAAGTAATCTTGCCGTTAGCGCCGTCGATCATGGTTTGAAAGACCGTAAAATCCTGCACCGTCAGATCGTTTTGCGTGATCCTCGCTTTGATGACATGGTAGTTCAGCAGGTTCTGCAGGGTGGCTACCGGAACGTCGCTGATCTTGGCATAGCGATGATTGGTGAGGAATTCGGTCATCGCCTCATTGCGTAACATCAGCACCGTTTTATCGTCTGCACCACCACTAAAGAGGTTTTCCATTCCGGCTCGCTTTACCGCTTCCACCATCAAGCTAAATTCGGCATGTGCCAGCATAAAGTCATAGATGGACATATTAAAACGCGGCTTGACCGAGGGGTGATCATTCTCATCAAAATCAAATGACTCCTGCAAAGGCAATTTATTGCATCCGTGGAAGGCAACTGCTAACAAAATGAGCAGCGTTATTTTTGCAATCAGTTTCATGATATACATCGTTTATTCGTTAATCAATAACCGTCGTTCTGTTTGATCTTGGGGTTCCGGTTCATTACATTTTGCGCTACGGGCCAGTAGATGCGGCGCGCATCGCTCATGCCATTGATCGGCTTCATGACCTCGAGTACCACGTTGTTTCTCACAAGATCCCAATAACGACTACCTTCACCCATCAATTCAAATTGACGGTCATCGAGGATCATGTTTCTAACGGTCATTTTATCAGTAATCGTAACGTCTACCAGTTTTAACCCACGCGCCGTCCTGACTTTATTGATCAGCGCGAGCGCCTGTGCAGGATTATTGAGGTTATTTTCTGCTTCCGCTTTCAACAGCAGCAGGCCCGACAAACGGAAAAAAATAAGATCCTTGTCGTTGGTAGATGCCCAACTGCCTTGCAGGTCGCGGGCTACAAAACGCGGCGAGTATTTGGTCAGCACGCGGAGATATGGAAACTCCACGTTGGGAATAATCTTTACATCGAAAGCGGCCGTTTCCAGGATCCTGAAATCATCCGGGATAATAGATCTACATTTATGTTCGAGGGCATCGGAGGGAACGACCATCGGGGTTGCAGAAGTAAATTGCCCGATGCCGCGGTTGCCCCCGTCTTCATTAAAATTCCATGCGAGGGCAAAAACGATCTCGTTGCTTTTCTGGTTGCCCCTGAAAATATCTATCCAGCCGGCCTTGGTCGTTTCCAGCGTATAACCATCCGTTTCCAGCTGTGTGATGGCACTGCGGGCGGTAGTAAAATTCTGATGTGCGCCAGGCCACATGTAGACATGCGCTTTGAGTGCCAGTATGCCGCCGAGCGAAAAATTATTCAGGCTACGGATGGTGGTCATCAATTTTTCCGCCTTGTCCAGATCGGGTAAAATGATATCCTTGAAAATGGTAGCGGCGGGTGATTTCTCAAAATTGAGTTCCTGGTCAAGACCTTCAATCGGATCAACAACTTTTGGCACATCGCCCCAAACCCGCACTGCATAGAAATACAATAATGCTCTAAGGGATAATGCCTGCGCGAGATAATTATTCTTCAACGCAAAATCCGGGATAGCCGGAATGCGTTTGATGGCGGTATTTGCGGTGGAGATGGCCGTATACATGGCGCTCCAGTCGGCGCCCACGGTTGTGGATGTCAGTTGGTTGCTGACCAGTTGCAGGTTATCGGCACTGGGCCTGTCGTTGTTGATAAAATTATCACCGCGCAGTTCACCCCAGCGAAAGAAGTCACTTTCGAAAGTAACCTGGGCAGCGTTATAAACGGCGGCCAGCCCCAGTTCGGCATCTTTAGCCGTTTTCCAGAATTCGGATAAATTGATCTGGCTGATCTGCGGTGTTTCCAGGAATTTTTTGCAGGAGCAAAAAAAACATATAACCATCACCAGCATGTATTTGATGGATGTCTTCATGGCAGGCAGATTAAAAGTTAACATTAAAGCCAATGATAAATTCACGTCCCCGCGGATATCGCGCATCGTCAACACCCGCGCTGATCGCGCTGCCGGGCACATTTACTTCAGGATCGAAACCGCGATACGCGGTCCATACGAGGGGGTTGTTGATTGACCCATAAACGGTGAAATCGGTCATACGTAACCATTTGACAAAACGGGGCGCCAGGTTGTAGTTTAACTTGACGTTACGCAGTTTGATAAAATCTGCATCCTCCACCCAAAAGGAGGTAGGGGCGCCATCTCCGAGTTGGTTCTGTACGCGTCTTGTTCGACCGGGAAACAACGCGGTTTCATCACCCGGGCCGGTCCAGAAATTATCCAATACAATTTTCGGCGGTGTGGGCGCATTCATGTTGAGCTGCGACAACCCCTGCATAAAAGTATTGTACACTTGTGCGTCGAACTGATAATCGAAGAGGAAAGACAGGCTGATATTTTTGTAAGAAAACTCGTTGCGGAAACCACCGAAATATTTCGGGTAGGGGTTACCGAGAATCTCCCTGTCGGCGCCGTTGATCTTGAAGTCACCATTATTATCCTGCCAGATGAAATCGCCACCCTTGGGTATCACGCCGGAAACGGTCATTTGCTTAACCGTTCCTGAATACGCTTTGCCGTCCAGCGTATAATTGAGAAACCTTCCACCTGCATCAAATGTTGGTTTTAATGGAGTGCCATCCGTTGCGTAAGCGTTCGACTGGTCATAGGCATAAATGCCAAGCGTGCGATAACCGTAGAAACTTCCCAAAGCGCTACCTTCCCGCGTAATATGGTTGGTGCTGATAACAGGTACTCCTGCGGCGAGCTTCTGCACACGGTTGGTATTGGTAGAGAAATTAAAATTCGTTCTCCAGGCAAAGCCGCCATAGTTATATGGTGTTGCCTGCACCGCGAATTCAAAACCCTGGTTCATCAAGTTGCCAAGATTTACACGAACATCGCGCATACCGGTTTCTGCCGAGAGGGGCTGATTCGCTAAAAGGTCCACTGTATTCTTTTTGTAATAATCGATCGTAAAATTTACCCGTCCTTTTAATATACTCAGGTCGAGGCCAATATTTGTCTGGCGGGTCTCCTCCCATTTGATCGCTGCATTGGCCAGGCGTGATGACAACCCCACCCCATTGATGCCATTATAAAAGTTGCCTGTCGTAAGCTGAACTTCATAGTCCTGGTTGCCGATACGTTCGTTGCCGGTAATGGCATAACCTGCCCGCAGTTTCGCATCGGAAATAAATGAAAGCGCTTTCATAAAAGACTCCTGGCTAAAGCGCCAGCCGGCAGACAGCGATGGGAAATTACCCCATTTATTTTCAGGGCCGAA
>JBBSSY010000226.1:0-6030 GCA_038241595.1 Chitinophagales bacterium
CGTCAAGCCTGCAAACATCATAATAATGCTTCCCAGGCCCACCCACAGCGTAAATTTATGCGGGTGAATTTTATTTCGTTGCGAACCGGTATTCATAGCAAGATCCATAATACATCTATTTAAAACAATACTTCATTAATCAATCGTCACGGGGCATTTATAATTTGTCTGCAAGCAAAGCAAGCAACACAACCGGAAGGTAAATATAGCTGCTAAACATGACCCTGCGGGCAGCCTGTACTTCCATTTCCCGGTACAGTCGGATACTCTGATAAACCATCACAAGGTTTGCCGCCAGTACGATCCAAAAACTGACGCCTCCACTCATCCCCACAAAATAAGGCAACGCGCCTACCGGCAAAAGAAAAAGCGAATAGATCACTGATTGTATGGCTGAATACTTCGTTGGTCCCTGCACTGAAGGAAGCAATTTAAATCCAGCGTTTGTATAATCTTTATGAGCAATCCAAGCAATGGCCCAAAAATGAGGGAATTGCCAAAAAAACTGTATAGAAAATAGCACCCATCCACCAGCGGTAAGTGAATCGTTGCCGGCAGCCCACCCGATCAGGCAGGGCAGTGCACCAGGTACCGCCCCAACCAGTACTGAAATTGAATTTACCTTCTTGAGCGGGGTATAAATAAAAGCATACAGAATCAGGCTGAATGCTGCAAGTACCGCCGACAGTCCATTAAAATAATACCAAAGAATTCCCACGCCTATAATACCTGCAACGATTACGAAAGTCCATCCTTCTTCCACATTCATTCTGCCAGCAGCAAGCGGCCTCTTCGCGGTGCGTTTCATCAAGGCATCGGTGTCACGCTCCGTGATCTGGTTGATTGCATTTGCACTTCCTGTCACGAGTAACCCACCGGTAAAAAGCAGCAAGATCATCCTGACGTCGTAGGAAACAATTTTCGGTGCCAGCAGGTAACTTATTACCGCAGAAAATACAACCATAAAACTGAGGCTGAACTTAATCAGCATCATATAGTCCCGCACTTTGCTGGCTAATGTAAAAGAACTCGAATTGACTACATTTTCTGGCGTCTTCAAACTATATCTGCTGATCATTTAATGGGTGAAGCGTTATTTTATCAAAATGCCCTGATATATTTCAGGGCATTTTATTAACCAATATATGTTAACCCTGTCAGCAGCCTCTACTAATGTTTCTCTTCATTGGCACCTACCGGTTCAGTCTGCGGAACAAAGTCACGTCCATCTTTACCGTAATCATACGCCCAACGGTGAACCTCCGGAATTTCTCCAGGCCAGTTACCATGCCCAGGACGAATCGGCGTAGTCCATTCCAGGGTCGTAGCACCCCATGGATTTTCTGTTCTAACTCTTCTACCTTTAAATATGGAATAGAAAAAGTTAAATACGAACATCAACTGGACAGCAAATACAATAATAGAAACTATTGAGATAAACCTGTTGAGACCCTGGAAATTATTAAAAGATATCCATGGGCTAAAATCGTAATAACGTCTCGGCATACCTGCAAGTCCTTCATAGTGCATCGGCCAGAATATCAGGTAGGCACCAACCAGGGTAACCCAAAAGTGAATATATGCCATGGTATTGTTCAGGTAACGGCCGTACATCTTCGGGAACCAATGATATATACCTGCGAACATCCCGAAGAACGCCGATACACCCATTACAATATGGAAATGCGCAATTACGAAATAAGTATCATGCAAGTGAACATCCAGTGTTGAGTTACCAAGGAAAATACCTGTTAGTCCGCCGGAGATGAACATGCTGACAAAACCGATGGAGAACAACATGCCGGGTGTAAACCGGATATTACCCCGCCAGAGCGTCGTGAGCCAGTTAAATACTTTTATCGCCGATGGAATAGCAATCAGCAATGACAGCAACACGAATACAGAACCCAGGAATGGATTCATGCCGGTTACAAACATGTGGTGTGCCCAAACAAGGAACGCGAGGGTGGTAATGGCAAACAAAGAACCAACCATTGCCATGTAACCGAAAATCGGTTTGCGGGCGTTGATACTCATTACCTCCGATACTATACCCATCGCAGGCAAAATGACGATATATACCTCCGGATGACCGAGGAACCAGAATAAATGCTGGTACAGGATAGCACTGCCACCTTCGCTTGGTAAAGCGGTTTGCGTATTTGCCAGGAAGATATCCGACAAATAAAAACTCGTTCCGCCATGACGATCAAACAACAGCAGGATAAAGCCGGATAACAATACCGGGAAAGACAACACCCCGAGTATCGCCGTAAAAAAAAGCGCCCAGATGGTTAGCGGCACGCGCGTCATACTCATCCCCTTGGTGCGCATGTTAAGAATGGTGGCGATATAATTAAGACCACCTAGCAGGGATGATACAACAAACAACGCCATACTTATCAGCCAGAAATCCATCCCGGCTTTAGAACCCTCCGAAGCACCTCCCAGTGCACTCAAAGGCGGATAGGCTGTCCAACCGCCGCTTGCCGGTCCGGTCTGTATAAATAATGAAGAAACCATCACCACACTAGCCGTCCAAAAAAACCAGTAGGACAACATGTTCATAAATGGAGAAGCCATATCTCTTGCACCGATCTGTAATGGAATGAGAAAGTTAGCAAACGTCCCACTTAAACCACCTGTCAATACAAAAAATACCAACACCGTTCCGTGCATCGTTATAAGTGCATAGTAGAATTCCGGATGAATCTTTCCGCCCTGTGCCCATTTGCCCAACAATGTCTCCAGGAATGGAAATGTAGAATCCGGGTAAGCCAGCTGCAGGCGGAAAAGAATCGAGAAGGAACCACCAATGATCGCCCAAATGATTCCCGTGATCAGGAATTGTTTGCTGATCATTTTGTGATCCTGGCTAAAGACATACTTTGTGATAAATGTCTCTTTGTGATGAACCTCATGTTCATGGTCAGTATGCACCTCGTGAGTTTCTGTGCCCGTATGGCCGTGTAAAACAGTCTCGTTACTCATAATTACTTCAATTTACCTTCCTGTCAAATGTTTTTTTCTGCTTCCTTCTTAATTCTGCGATGCGATTTTCGTGTCGGACAATGATGTTACCACTGTTGGCATTTTAGCAGCCGAATCAGCAGTTGGTGTTGCCGGCGCGGCATTGTTTTGCGTCCACACCGGAACCTGCTTGATTTTCCAAAGCAAGTACTCATCCGCATTTACTACTTTTATGATACCTCGCATCGTATAGTGCCCCTTTCCACACATCTGGTCGCAGGCAATTTCATATTCAAACTCGGGATTACCCGTCTTGATTTTCATTTCAGCGGTCGTATACAGCGGAGTAAACCACATTGTTGTCGGAGTACCTGGAACTGCATCCATTTTCAACCTGAAGTGAGGAAGACCTACATCATGAATTACATCCCTCGAGTTGATGATAAGTTTGAGCGGCTTGTTTACAACCACGTACATCTCCCCGGATAACACAACATCATCTTTTGATGCGTTGTCTTCCCAGATCAAACCGAGCTGGTTATTCTTTTCGTCACTGATGTTTTTGTAATATTTTTTTCCAAACACCCCGTCTTTGCCTGGGTACCGATAGATCCAGCCAAATTGCTTGCCGGTAATTTCTACCTGGTTCGCTTCTTTCGGCGCATCCCCGGTGATCTGGAACCAATAATACAAACCAAAACCAACTAGGATTGTCAGGACGATTGCAGGTACGACTGTCCAAATCACTTCCAGTTTGTTGTTATGGGGAAAATAGAACGCTGTTCGTTTTTCAGAGTACTGGTATTTGAAAGCGAACCAGAACAGCAGTATCTGCGTGATGATAAATACAATACCTGTCAGCGCAATGGTGATGTACATCATATTATCGATTTTCACGCCGTGCTGAGAAGCCGGGAAATCGAGGATACGGCCGCGAAACAACTCATTGCACCAATACACACCAGCGAGGCCCAATACCATGAAGACAAGCATCAGGAATCCATTGATCCGGTTATTCTGCTCGAAATTTTTCTTTTCTCCTTTTAAAATGCCTACATATTCACTTGCTTTGGCTATCTGAAAGGTAACCAGGAACCCCAGCAAGAATATCGCGATCAAAAAAATGGTTGACATGTTCTTTCAAATATTAGCAAAGTTTCGTAATAATTATTCGTAATGCCACTTTAATTTTTCCCTAACTTACGTGTGGTGAATAATCGTTTCTTTAAAGAAGGGATGATTCTTTGCATACAAGGCATGTTTTGTCAGCGCCCTGCCGGTTACAAACATAATCAATCCCACAAATCCCAGTGCTACTCCGAAATCGAGCAGGCCAAACTGGAGTTGATCATTAAACGGTCCTGGAAATACCATCTGATAAAAATCCAGCCAATGACCAAACAGGATAAACACCGAGATAAACGTAAGCGTTGCGTAATTCCTCTTTGAGTTACGCTTCATCAATATTAGCAAGGGAGCCACAAAGTTGATGATCAAATTCAGCCAGAATATCCCTCTATAAACACCTTCTAACCTTGGTTTGAAATAAACGGTTTCTTCTGGAATATTCGCATACCAAATCAGCATAAACTGGGAAAACCATAAATACGTCCAGAAAATAGAGAACGCAAAAATAAATTTACCCAAATCATGCAGGTGCTCGTCATTAACCAATTCCAGGTATCCTTTGTTCTTTAAATAGATAACAAAAAGTGTTATTAATGCAAGGCCCGCAACAAATGAACTTGAAAAAGTATACCAGCTGTACATGGTGGAAAACCAATGCGCATCAATACTCATTAACCAGAGCCAGGGTGCGGTAGAAGCAACGGTCAAAGCAAACCAGAACATGTAGACGGCTGCCCAGACTGTGGTATTAAAAACATATCTTTTTCCTTCTTCTACACTTCCGATCGGGTCTTCATCCAACTTTCTCGAAATCTGCCTCATTTTATAACCAAGCAGGATCCACAATCCAATGGTAAGAATCGTCCAAACTGTAAAAAACGTCGGATTAAGAAAACCGCTTTTGCCTTCCAGGATCTTGTCACCCTCGGGTGTAAGCCAATGATAGATGTCATGTTGATGTCCAAATACCAGGGCCATCAGAATAATAAAAGCGATGATGCCTAACGGGATAACCGCTACTGATATCGCTTCCGAAACCCGGCGGAAACTCATCTGCCATCCTCCCATGGACAGGGTGGTGGCACAAATAAAGAACATTGCCGAATTTACCACAAGCAGGAAGTAAATGCTGTTGTGGAGCATGGTGGCCCAAAAACGGGTCTGTGCTTCCTCGTTACCGGTACCATACACGAAAAAACCGACAAGAACCGAGAGAATACCGACACCCAACAAGGCCAGGGCCCATGTTCTGTATCTACTGCTAATCTGAAATTGTTCTTTTAAAGCCATGCTGAATAATTTATAATCGAAAAATCAATTTTTATTTTCCACCCATTGTTGCGCCGGCGGCCGGGGCCTTCGCGGGGGCAGCACTTGAATCTGTTGCGCCTGCCGCAGCCGGAGTCGCCTTACCGCCATCGTTCTTTTCACGCTGTTTTGCTTTTACATAATGAACGATCGCCCAACGTTGCGTGGTTGACAGCTGCGAACCATAAGGTCCCATCTGTCCTTTGCCATAAGTAACCGAATAAAAAATCTGACCTTCCGGCATAACAGATACTACCGCATCACCAACGAGATTTTTCGGTGCAGCCGGGTAAGGGCCATTCCCGCCGTTATATAACGGACCGTTGCCGTCCAGTGCCGGACCGTGGCAAATGCCACAGTTAATGAGATACATTCTTTCGGCTTCTTTCATTTGGATGGTATCCAGCGCAGGCAAGGGATTTACCACCGCTTTGGATGCCACATAGTTTGTTGAATCGCCATCCTGGTCTTTCGGAATGGAAAAAGGGAATAACTCACCCCTTTTAACGGTGCCGGGCACCGGCATAGCGGTGTAATTAATACCCAGGTCTTTCAGGTTCTCATGAGGAGCATACGTTTCATAAGCCCGGCTGTAAGCCATATCGGGCATATACTCCCTTCCTC
>JBBSSY010000227.1:0-5997 GCA_038241595.1 Chitinophagales bacterium
ATAAATACTCAACCGCGGATCGCGGTAACCTACCAACAGACTCTCCATATTGGCGCTCATCCGGAACTCATTCCATGCAGAAATATAGTTCAGCGTGTTAAAGTTTGCAGGAGAAGGCTGGATAAAGGCATCATCGGCTGACGCCATCATTATGCCGCCTGCCAGCGCGGCTTGCGCTTCGGCTTTAGCCTTCTCCGGTTCAACAAAAGAGATCCTTAGTGCCAGCCTCAAACGAAGGGTATTGCCAAACTTCAGCCATTTCGCATTGTCACCACGATAAATAAGGTCTTTGTCGCCGTATGACGCCTTGTTAATATTCTGCTTCAACAGTGTAGTAGCTGTGTCGAGCTCCTTAAAAAAGCTGAAGTAGATGTCTTTTTGCGAATCATAGGCCACACCTTGTCCCAGTTTATAATTGCCCATTTGCGAATACGGAACCGGGCCGAAGTAATCCGTGGTACGGTTCATGATGAAAACTTTCCAGATCCGTGCTATGGCATTCATGGTTGGCAATTCACCGGATTCTTTGATAATATTAACCAGAGACGGCATGGTGTTCACATAAGTTCCAGTCCAAAAGCTTCGCATCCAGCTTTGATTGATCACGTAACGGTGAGAGGCAAACGCAGGCTGTGTTCCCGCATAAATCTGGCTATACATGTCACCTGTGAGGTTCTGCCCGGTTTGATAACTCCCCTGGTTCCAGCCTTTATACAATGCGGCTGGAAACAGCGATTTTATATCATCGGCGGTCAGCGATAACAGGCCCATCGGGTTTGTATTCCGTTTGTCAAAGTTCTTGGTGCAACCCGGCACGATAAACAGCAGAGAGCAGGCGATTGCGACCACAATCACCGGGGGCATCGATTTAAAAAATGTCCTTTTGTATATCTTTATGATTATTTAAAGGTATTCCAGCATTTACTGGCTTGATTAGAACGATAGTTTCAGGTTAAGCCCGATGTTGCGGGTTGACGGTAATGAATTGTATTCGATACCGCCATAGTTTCCGGTTCCCGGTACGACTTCGGGATCAAACGGCGCATCGTTTTTGACAAAGAAAAGGTTTCTTCCAACGAACGAGATCTTTGCACCCTGGATAAACCCGCTACGGCTGAAAACGTTGGAGAAGTTATATCCAAAGATCAGTTCCCTTAATCGAAGGTTTGTACCCGAATACGCATACATCTCTCCAGCGGGATACCGTTCCCCTATGGTGCCAAAATAGCTTTGTGTAGTAATGCTCTTTGTATTTTTTTGCCCGCTAACGGTATAGGCGTCCAGTACGATACCGCCTTCACGGCCCCTGAGCGATGCCTCCGAATGACCATCAGCATCTAACAGCGCCTGGGTACCCGCTATAACGGTACCGCCATTTCTATAGTCGAACAAAAAGCTTACCGAGAGGCGGTCATAGGTAAACGAGTTATTAAAGCCGAGGTTGTAATTCGGGTTGTAGTTACCCGCGTAAACTGTCATACCCTTGGTGAGCATCGGGCTCCCGGCGTCGGTAACGAGTGGCCTGCCCAGGGAATCTCTTTGCCATCCCACCACATACATATTACCGTAACTACCGCCCTCCGAGGCTTCCAGTCGCACAGCCCTGTCGCTGGTAAGCACCGCGGTGGTCAGATTTTCCGAAAGGCGTATGATTTTGTTATTGTTCTTGGCATAATTTAACGCCGCATTCCACGAAAAGTGCTTCGTCTTCACGGGTGTCACATTCAATGTTACCTCAACGCCCTTGTTATTGATCAGCCCGGCATTTATATACTGGCTGCTAAAGAGCGAAGCGGCTGGCGTTGCTATGGTTATCAACTGGTTTTTAGTGTCTGTCGTATAATACGTAAAATCAATTCCGAACCTGCCGTTGAAAAAGCGCCATTCTGCGCCGACTTCAAAAGCGGAAGTCAGTTCTGGTTTATAGGTAGGCAGCGATTTCGTTGCAGGCGTATTGATGAAGCCTCCCCTTCCCACGGTGAAGTAATTACGATCCCGGTATTCCGTACCACCGGAGCCGGAGTATGCAAGGGATCCCCTTATCTTTCCATAGGTTACCCATGAAGGGAGGGCTACCATGTCAGATATGATCCCTGTTAGTCCAAAAGAAGGATAAAAATATGATTGATTGTCTTTTGGAAGTGCCGATGACCAGTCGTTACGCGCCGTCATGTCAAGGAAAAGGTAATCACGGAAAGATAATGTGGCAGTACCGTATAGCGACTGCACCTGCGGGCGTTGTGCATAGTAGTTATCCGTCAACGGATTCTTCGCATTGGTGAGGTAAAAATAGTTTTGCTTGTTCAGCCCGTTCGCGTCTACCGTCGTACTTCTCGCATAGCCTTGCTGCACTGATCCGCCGAGGTTTGCCGACAGGTTTAGATTTTTTGCCAGGTTATGTTTCAGCGATAATAAGGCGTCCGCATTCGTGTTCTGGCGGGTGTAGTCACCAACAATAAAATTTGAGCCAATACCGTACGTAGTATAGGTGTCGAAATATAACTCGTTATCGGTTTTCTCCATCGTCTTGTCTATGCTCGCACGCACCTGTAAGTTTATCCAGTCGTTGAAAGCATACCTCGCGGTCAGCAAACCCATAATCCGGTCTCTCATTTCGTGGTAAGGCTGCCTGTACATATCCCAGTAAGGGTTTGATAAAATCGAAGAATTGGGTTTCCAATAACTCTGCATCTCGGTGCCGCTGCTGTTGATGTAGTAGAAATCTTTCATTTCACTTAGTGGAATAGACGTCGGCGCACGGTAGATGGAAGATACTGCATAGCCCCTCTCACCGGTGAAGGGCCTGTTGTCGACTTTTTCATAGATATAACTGATCTTGGTCGTAAACGAGAGTTTTTTTGATATGGTATTATCTATCTTCAGGTCGATGTTGTGCCTGTCCATGTCGTTATTGCGAACTATACCTCCCGCGTTCACGTTTCCATAAGAGAAATACGCGTGCATCTTTTCGTTTCCGCCGGTGGCGCTTATCGTGTTTGTTATGGTTTTTGCCGTTCTGAAGAAGTCCTTTAAATTGTCCGGCTGACCGACGTAAGGAACGACATGACCATTCCATAAGGTAACATCGTGTCCATCGGTCTTGGAGCCATAACTGTGTTCAGAATTTGCTGAATAAACACCACCGTCTCCCTGTCCATATTCATACTGCATTTTCGGTAGCTCCATCGCCTTATCGAGGGTAATGCCGCCGTTATAATCCACTGTTATCTTTCCGGATTTTCCACTTTTTGTTGTAATTATGATTGCTCCGTTCTGGCCGGCGCTTCCGTAGATAGCCGCTGCAGACGCACCTTTTAGTACAGTCATGCTCTCGATGTTGTCTGGGTTCAACATCGACATCCCTCCTCCCCCGACACGTCCGCCGAAACTGGTGCCGCCCGATTCACGAAGCTCGCTGTTCAACGGAACGCCATCTATCACATACAAAGGCTCATTGTTACCAGTAATAGAACGATTACCACGAAGCAATACTTTGGAAGCTCCGCCGGGACCTGTTGCGCTTCGCGCGATTACAACACCTGCCACTTTTCCCTGAAGCGAATTAACGACGTTGGTTTCTTTTGCCTCATTTATACTTGATCCGCTAACTACCTGCGCCGAGTACGTCAATGACTTTGCAGCACGTTTGATGCCGAGACCGGTAACAATGACTTCATTCAATGCGTTGGCATTCGCGACTTCAAGTTTCACATTAACTGATGTCCGGTTATTCACGGCAACTTCTTGCGGTGAATGCCCAACATATGTAAATACCAGAATACTGTTGTTACCTGTTACCGGCAGCGTATAGGTTCCGTTCGCATCGGTAGTCGCGCCAATTGTTGTACCTTTAAGATTGATGCTGACACCTGAAATTGCTTCACCTTTTTCGTCGGTGACCTGCCCCTTTACCTCTCTCCTGACCGGTTGCGCCAGTAATAGTTGAAAAGTGGTTAAGAGTAATGCAGCAAACAAAACGGCGGTGCGTAAGTGCCTTGAAAATACTGGACGTTTTTTAGCTTTGGTTGAATATGTCATGGTTTGAAGTTGTTTTGTTCTGCAGCGTGCAAGCCGGGTAAATTAATGTAGGGCCACGCAATATTCGAAGGGAATGGATGAACTGCGGCTTATCAATAGCGAAACCTGCCGGAAAACGCCGGAAGAAGACCGGCTCTAGCCATACTACTTTGTTTACCATGCACCATGCAATAAAAATTCGGGTATTTATACACGTTATATATGGCAACTAAGGCGTGCTTCCTTACCTTACCAGCCGAGTGAATACCCATTTCGACGCGGGTCAGCGCCGCCCATGAGCCAACCTGATTTCCGGTCTATCGTAACACCCTGCACGCCACCAACCGTCATTGACCAGTCACCAAGAGACGTGTCGAGCACGTAGCCCATCGATTTCAGTGTTGCTATAACTTCAGCCGGGATCCTTGTTTCCATAATCACTTCCTTTGCCGGCACCGAGCCCAGCTCATCTTTCCACCTAAACCGGGGAGCGCTGATTGCGTCCTGTATATTCATACCAAAATCAATAACGTTCATTGCTACCTGCGGCACCGACTGCAATATCCCAAAGCTGCCTGGTGATCCCACAACCAGTACCGGTTTGCCTTCTTTGTGGAATTGCATCATGCCACCGATACACCAGCCCACGGCCTTTCCTGAGGCCATACTGTTTGCCTGTCCGGGAGTAAGGGTCATCCAGTCCAAAGCACTATTAAAAACAAGTCCGGTTTTACCCGCAACATATCCGGATCCAAACCCGCCACCATGAGTCTGGATGATTACCACTGCATTACCCCACCTGTCTACAGCGGATAAACTGGTTGTCGCGAACAGGTATCTGCCATCCTTAACGACATTTGAATGATCAGACGGATCATTGGATGAGGTGCCGCTTTTTGCCTGCACCTTCCTGGCTTTCACCCGCGCCACCACGTCTTCGCGCTGTTTAGAAATATAAGCATCAGACAGCAGCATGTCTACGGGCACAAACACAAATTGAGGATCGCCGATATATTTATCCGTGTCAATACGACTGAGGTAGATGGCTTCCATCAGGTAAGCCAGGTAATCAACACTATTATGACCCAGGGCCTTCAAATCGAAACCTTCCATGATCTTTAATACCTGCAGCTGCTGAATGCCCATACCAGGAGGAGGATTATTATAAACCGTGTAGCCCCGGTAGTTGATCGAAATAGGATCAACCCATTGTACCCGGCCGGGTACAGCTGCGAGGTCCTTTTCCGTGATAAATCCACCATCCTTCCTGAATGCGGCTGCAACCTGGTGTGCGATATCACCCTGATAAAAAACATCAATCACCTCTTTGGCAATACGTCTCATTGGTATGGCAAGAGCTTAATTGGAAAAGATGTCACCAATCTTGTAAGCGTCTTTCCCGTTCTTCAGGAAGATGGCGGCTGATTCAGGATAGTGTATCACCCTGTCGACCGTCTCCGCCCACATGGCCTGGTCCATCTCTGTGATCGGCACGCCATTATCGAGGTAATCGATCGCGCTTTCAAAAACCTCGGAGAGGGACATCGTACCATAATCCTTTAGTGCCTTGTCCCACCCCGCGAGATTGCCGGGAACTGCCGGAGTTCGTGGCCCAACGGTTTCTAATACGCCGCCATGCCCCGCTGCGTCTGCGTATTTAGGTTCCGTCAGGATCGCGGCAGCATTAAACGTTTCAGGAACCCAGCCGCCGAAAATCAGTGACCTCACCCGGTTTTCCCTGGCAGAATAATAAAGCATATACCCGACACCCGCGGTTCCGGACATGTACGGTTCAACAGCGTTCAGGGAGGCGGCCGCGGCAACAATAGCGTCGATTGCGTTGCCGCCCTTGGCAAGAATTTTCTGGCCCGCTAAAGTGGCTAATGGGTTCGCCGCCGCAATCATGCCCAGCTTCCCCAGAGACGCCGGACGTAAATTTTTCTTTGCCGCCTGGCCATCTGCATAAAGATTAAATATCAT
>JBBSSY010000228.1:0-5979 GCA_038241595.1 Chitinophagales bacterium
GTCACACCCCACCCCGGGTTTGCTTCGCACACCGCCCCCTCCGGGATGGCGGCAAACAATAAATTTTATTATTTCTTCATTTGAGGTGCATGTCGGACCGGGTTTCCCCGCCTTCCAGGAGGGGTCGCTGGCCGCAGGCCGGCGGGGGTGGTATCTGAAGTAATCCGCCTGCTCATCATTTCACCGCCACCTCAAACCGAATCTGCTCGCTTGCCTTCGGCGCTATCACCTTAAAGTTCACCCGGTAAATATTATCACCCCATTTCTGTATCGTTCCCTTGTTTTCCATGCTCGTCATCTGTACTTTTTCCACATAAGCCTCCATTCCTGGAATGCGCAGGTAAAATCGTTCAGTCAACACTTTAAACTTTAAACCTTAAACCTTAAACTTTCTTCAAAGCGTCCAGCAAAATCTCCACCGGGTGCCTTGCCACCTTACCTGTCCCGTCTTTGATCTGGTGGCGGCAGGAAGTGCCGGGAGCAGCGATCAGGATGTCATCGGCCAGGTGCCGAACGGCGGGAAACAATACCAGTTCGCCGATTTTCATCGATACCTCGTAATGCTCCGCTTCGTAGCCAAAGGATCCGGCCATGCCGCAGCAACCTGAAGGGATTACATCTACCGTATAATTTTTAGGCAGTGACAGTATGGCCACGGTATCGCTTACGGAAGACAGCGCCTTCTGGTGGCAATGACCGTGCAGTTTTACGTGTTTTTTACTGCTGGTAAACAGGTCGCTGGTCAGGTTGCCTCTGGCAATTTCAGCCGCAAAAAATTCATCGATGTAAAACGTATGTGCCGCGAGCATTTTGGCTTGTATCAACAGGTCATCCGGCACAAGGTCGGGATATTCATCGCGGAAACTCAGTATCGCCGACGGTTCGAGACCTACCAGCGGCGTACCGCCGGCTACGGCTTTTGACAGCAGTTGTACGTTGCGGATGGCCAGTTTCTGTGCGTCGCGCACCAACCCTTTTGAGAGAAACGCGCGGCCGCTTTCCACGTGCTCCGGTATATCGATGTCGTAGCCGAGCGCGGTCATCAGCTCCACGAAATGAATCCCGATCGGCACATCGTTGTAATTTGTAAATTCATCCACGAAAAAAAGCACCTTGCCGCGAGTTGGTGTTTGACAGTTGGTCTTTTTCCACTTTGTAAACCAGTTTTTAAACGTCTGCTTGTGCAATATCGGCAACGGACGTTGTACGGCAAAACCCATCATTCGTTTGGCCATCGCACCCGTGGTTTTATTGCCCATAATCAAATTATACAGCGATGGCGCAAAAGAGGCCAGGCCATTGAGCCGGTTGATATTGCCGATCAAGCGGGTGCGCAGCGGCGTACCGTTGGCATCGTAGTAATGCTGCAGGAACTCCGCTTTCATTTTTGCCACATCCACGCCGGACGGACATTCGGATTTACACCCCTTGCAGCTGATGCAGAGGTCCATGATTTCCTTGATCTCCTCGTGGTTGAACTTATTTTCTTTATTGGAATGGGTAAGAAATTCACGTAGAATATTTGCCCGAGCCCTTGTTGTATCTCTGTCCTGGCGGGTGGCCATGTAACTGGGGCACATGACACCGCCTGTCATTTCTGATTTGCGGCAATCGCCGGAGCCTGAACATTTTTCGGCGAGGCGCAGGATGCTTTTTTCTTCCTTGAAACCAAAAACGGTCTTCATCGCCGGCGCCTGCACACCAGGTGTATACCGCAGGAACTCATCCATCGGCGGCGTGTCCACAATCTTGCCCGCATTAAAGAGGTGGTTGGGGTCAAAGAGTTCCTTCACCGGCCTGAAAAGCGCATACACTTCTGCACCCATCAGTTCAGGAATAAATTCGCCGCGCAGGCGTCCGTCGCCATGTTCGCCACTCAGCGAACCGTTGTACTTCTTCAAGAGGTCTACGGTTTCTGAGAGGATGGTCCTGAACAGGCGTTTGCCATTGTCTGATTTCAGGTTGATCATCGGTTCGATGTGTAATTCACCAGCGCCCGCATGCGCATAAAATGAAGCAACCACGCCATGACGCTGCAGCATGCTGACGATATCATCTGCGTAATCTGGCAGATCCTGGATGGTGACGGCGCAGTCTTCGATGAGGTTTACCGGCTGGTCATCGCCGGGCATGTTGCGCAGCAGGCCAAGACCCGCTTTGCGAATCTCCCAGGCTTTGTTAATATTCGAACCAAGTAATACCGGCCATGCATAGCCCATATTCTGTTGTTGCATTTCTGTCGCCAGACTGCGAGCGAGCACGATGGCCGCTTCTTCGGTATCGCCAAAAAATTCTACCATCAGCAATGCCGCCGGGTCACCTTCAATAAAAAAGCGGTTGTCCATCTGCGATAGACTGATCTTGGTAAAGTCCATGATGAACTTGTCAACCAGTTCCGACGCGTAGGGATGGTGCGCCATCGCCACCAGGTTGGCCGTCAGCGCTTCGCGCAGGCTGGTGCAATGCACACAAAGCAGGGCATTATAAACCGGTGGCAGGTCCATCAGCGCCACTTTTAATTCAGTTACAAAACACAACGTGCCTTCCGATCCTGCCAGTAGTTTGCAGACATTGAACGGTTTTGCGTTTTCTGCGAAAGGCGCAGTATCCATCAGGCTGTCCAGTGCATAACCGGTGTTGCGCCGGCTGATAGATTTTGCCGGGAACTTGCGGGCGATCACCTCCCGGTTTTCCTGATCTGACAACATCTCCAGCAGCCCCTGGTAAATATTACTTTCGAGCGAGCCACTCATGGCCATTTTCTCCTGGATCTCCATGATGTCTACGTCTTTAAAGAACACGTCGGAGCCATCGCTGAGGATGCCTTTCACCTCCAGGAGGTGGTCGCGCGTACTACCCCATACGATGCTGTGCAATCCGCAGGAATTATTTCCCGCCATACCACCGATCATGGCGCGATTGGCGGTGGAGGTTTCCGGACCGAACATCAGTCCAAAAGGCTTTACGATTTTGTTTAAATCATCCCGTATAACGCCGGGCTGTAAACGCACCCATTTCTCTTCAGCATTGATTTCGATGACCTGGTCATAATATTTTGAAATATCTACGATAATGCCGTTACCGACTACCTGCCCTGCAAGCGAGGTGCCGGCAGCGCGCGGGATGAGCGTGATCTTATGATCGCGGGCAAAAGCGATCAGCGCCTTGATATCATCGTTGTTTTTGGGAAGTGCGACTGCGAGCGGCTTCTCGCGGTACATGGAAGCATCGGTGGAATATACCATGCGTAGCGCGTTGTCCACGCCATTTTCCCGGAAATAGAATTTCCCCTGGAACCGGGTACTGAATGATTCCAATGCAGTTTCCATCATGGGGTAAATATCCTAAGAATATATGAACGATAAACGAAAAGTTTTGGCTGACTTACCGCGGTAACACGAACCGTTCAATCGCCTTTCGAACACCATCATCCTCGTTGGTTGCCGTTACATAATCCGCTGCCGCCTGGATCGTTTCAGGCGCGTTGCCCATCGCCACGCCCGTGCCGGCGTATTTTATCATTTCGAGGTCGTTGAAATTATCGCCGATTGCGAGTATCTCTTCCCGTTTAATATTGTATTTCTCCAGCAAAAATTTTACGGCGTTTGTCTTGGAGGCGTCTGCACGCATGATTTCGAGGTACGTGGGTTTAGACGTGTAAATATTCATACCCGCAGGATAGATGCCCAGCAATTTTGCTTCCAGCGCCGCGATCTGCAGTTCATCACCGATCGCCATTACTTTATTCAAACCCGCACCGAGGCGTTTCCAATCCGCCACCATTTGTTCAAACGGCTCGATGATTACCGGCACTTCGGAAATGCGTTGTTCTTTTTTTAAATAGTCATTAAAAACGGCGCTGTACCATTCCATGCCTGTATAGTAGATCAGGGTGGCGCCAAAATCCAGCCCTTCGCGGTTTACCACGGCTGCCACATCGGCGTCGATGGCGGAGGAAAAAATGATCCTGCCTTCCAGCCCGATATATCCACCGTTGAGACTTACCTGCGGCATACTTGTAAGGCCCAGCCATTCACCGATGGGTGTAATGCCATGAAAAGGACGAGCCGAAACCAGTACAACCAGTATGCCCTGGCGGATGAGTGTCTGGATTGTATCCCTCGTCTCTTCACTGATGGAATGGTCGTGTTTCAACAGGGTGCCGTCGAGGTCAATAAAAACCGCTTTGTACATGGATGTGAATGATTAAGGGTGGCAAATGTAATTGTTTTAGACAAGGGTGCACGTATGGACCGGCATTTATCCGTTGCTGGAATCGTGACGCTGTAACGCCAATGCCACAACACATTTTGGCATTAATGCGGTATAAAAAGCTTCCATTTCTTCGCATATTCTTTCGCATCTTTGCGGCGGGTTGGAATATTTCAACGGAAATGATCAATGTATAGCATGGCCAGAACAAGAATTGCAGCCGTACCCTGCGACGTAGTGTTGATTGGTGCAGGCATCATGAGTGCCACGTTGGGGGTGTTGCTGAAACAACTCGAGCCGGGATTAAAAATAGACATCTTTGAAAGGCTGGATGTGGCGGCGGCCGAAAGTTCCGATGCGTGGAACAATGCAGGTACCGGCCATTCTGCCTTTTGCGAACTGAATTATACCCCGGAAAATGCCGATGGCTCCATCGACATCTCGAAGGCCGTACACATCGCGGAATCCTTTGAAGCGTCGCGCCAGTTGTGGGCCTACCTGATCAAACATGACCTGATTAAAACTCCCGGAAATTTTATCCGCAGCATCCCCCACATGAGTTTTGTTTGGGGAGCAGAGAATACCGCCTACCTGAAAAAGCGCTGGACCGCGCTAACCGGCTGCCACCTCTTTAAGGGGATGGCATATACCGAGGACCACGACCTGTTAACATCCTGGATGCCGCTGGTCATGAAAGACCGCGACCCGGCCCAGCAAGTGGCGGCCACCCGCATGAACCTGGGCACCGATGTAAATTTCGGCGCCCTCACGCGTTCCATGTTTAACTACCTGAAAGAACTCGATGGCGTCACTTTGCATTTTCACCACGAAGTGCGCGACCTGGATCACCAGGAGGATGGCACCTGGGAAGTTCGCGTCAAAAACCTTGCTGACCATACGTCAAGGAAGGTACGCACGAAATTTGTGTTTATCGGAGCTGGCGGCGGTGCATTTCCATTGCTGGAAAAGTCGGGCATCCCCGAAGGCAAAGGCTTTGGTGGCTTCCCGGTGAGCGGTCAGTGGTTGCGTTGCAACAACCCGGCAATCATCTCGATGCACCAGGCGAAAGTATATGGCAAAGCGGCTGTGGGTTCGCCGCCGATGTCGGTGCCCCACCTCGATACGCGGATGATCAACGAAGAAAAAGCGTTGCTGTTCGGGCCATATGCCGGCTTTTCGACCAAGTTTCTCAAAAACGGTTCTTTTCTCGACCTGCCATTATCGATAAGACCTGGTAACATCATCCCGATGATGTCGGCGGGTTTGCACAACCTGCCACTGACGAAATACCTGATCGACCAGGTCCGACAGTCGCCCGAAGGCCGCCTGCAGGCGCTGAAAGCCTTTGTTCCGACGGCCAGGATGGAAGACTGGCAGCTGGAAGTTGCCGGCCAGCGCGTGCAGGTGATCAAGAAAGACCCCGAACACGGCGGCATCCTTGAATTCGGCACCGAGATCGTCAGTGCCTCCGACGGGTCGTTGGCAGCGCTCCTCGGCGCCTCGCCTGGGGCGTCTACCGCGGTTTCCATTATGCTTGATGTGTTGAAGCGATGTTTTGCAGAGAAGCTGGCCACACCAGACTGGCAAAAAAAGTTACCCGAGATGATACCGTCTTTTGGCAAAGACCTGGCACAGGATGAAGCATTGACCCACGAGATCCGGAACTATACAAGCGAGGTGCTTGGGCTTATGGAGGAGAAAACCCGCTAGTTTGTAGTTTATGGTTTGTAGTTTATAGTTGCGACGTTTTCCCTGCTCATCGTATTA
>JBBSSY010000229.1:0-5974 GCA_038241595.1 Chitinophagales bacterium
GGTACAATTTGCTGCTATAAAACATGATGGACAGTTTGTACCAGGCACTAAATTGCCGTATCTCGTACATGTGATGGAAGTGGCGATGGAGGTAACGGTTGCGGGAGATCATTCGGAAGATTTTGATAAAGAATTTGCCATCTTGATGGCTGTTCTTCATGATACGATCGAAGATACCGAAGCAAATTACCTGGAGGTCGTAACACTCGTGGGTGAGCGTGTTGCAGCCGGCGTGTTGGCGCTTACGAAATTTTATAATCTGGAAAAGCAGGACCAGATGAAAGATAGTATTGCGCGCATACAGCTGCTAGAGAAAGAAGTGTGGGCGGTAAAGCTGGCAGATCGTCTCACAAACCTCGAAGCGCCACCGCTCGATTGGCCCCGATCAAAACGTGAGAAATACCGGGATGGATCCGTTAACATCTTGCAAGAATTGGGCAAAAGCAATGATTATCTAGCGAAAAGATTACAATCTGCTATAAATCAATATAATACATATGTTGAAACGGGAGCATAAAACAATTTGCTTACCTGCCCATATATACCATTAAAATTTGCACATCACTCGGATTCACGCCACTAATTCGGCTTGCTTGTCCAAGGGTGCCGGGTTTTATTTTTTTAAATTTTTGTAATGCTTCGTTTGATATGGCCGTTAACCTGTCATAATTAAAGTTTTCAGGTATCTGGAGACTTTCTAACTGGCTCATCTTTTGGACAAGTTCTTTCTCTTTGTCAATGTAGGTTTCATATTTCACCTGGATTTCTGCCTGCATGAGGACCTCGTCAGTAGTGTCTTGTAAAAGAATTTGCATGGATGGAATGGCCTGAGCCATAGAAACTAAGTCGACATTTGGGCGCAAGAGCAGTTGAGCTATTTTTTGTTTCTCTGTTAATGGGGCTGAATTCTGTTGCAACAGGTAGTTTGCCGATTCTTCCGGCGTAACGGAATGTGTTGATAGTAAGCTTTTTATGCGTTTTACACCGGTAATCTTTTCCTTAACTTGTACCATTCGCTTTTCCGACGCCAGCCCGAGATTGTAACTTAATGAGGTAAGTCTTATATCGGCGTTGTCCTGTCGTAAAAGTGTCCTGAATTCGGCCCTTGACGTAAACATACGGTATGGTTCGTCGGTGCCTTTGCTGATCAGGTCGTCGATCAATACACCGATATATGCTTCACTCCTTTTCAAGATTAATGGATCTTGCTGCGTGACGCGTTGGTGTGCGTTAATGCCGGCCATTAGACCCTGGCAGGCTGCTTCTTCGTAGCCGGTGGTTCCGTTAATTTGCCCTGCGAAGAAAAGATTGCTGATCAATTTTGTTTCCAGCGAATATTTTAACTGGGTAGGCGGAAAATAGTCGTATTCAATGGCATAACCCGGCCGGAAGAACTTTACCTGTTCAAACCCCGGTACCTTACGCAGGGCCTGAAATTGTACTTCTTCTGGTAGCGACGTTGAGAAACCGTTTACGTATATTTCCACTGTGTTCCACCCTTCTGGCTCTACAAATAGCTGATGGCGGTCTCGTTGCGCGAACCGGTTTAATTTGTCTTCGATACTTGGGCAGTACCGAGGCCCTACACCGTCGATCCGGCCCTGGAACATCGGGCTTCGATCAAAGCCCGTTTTTAGTATCTCGTGTACTTCTGTATTTGTGTAGGTTATCCAGCAGCTCTTTTGTTTTGTTGGTTTATTGCTTTTGAGGTAAGAAAATCCGACCATATCATCATCGCCAGATTGTTCTTCCATTTTGGAATAGTCCAGACTTCTGCCGTCTACTCGCGGTGGCGTTCCGGTTTTAAGTCGATCACTTTCAAAACCAAGCGATACCAGCTGTTCTGTTATCCCTGTGGATGCTTTCTCCGCTACCCTTCCGCCACCAAACTTCTTTTCTCCGATATGTATAATGCCGTTTAAAAAAGTTCCGCTGGTGATGATGACCGCTTTTCCTCTTATGTGATGCCCCATTCCAGTAATTACGCCCCTGGCTTGGTCGTTTTCGACGATTAGTGAGCTGACTGTATCCTGGTAAATGTCTAAGTTCCTGGTGCCTTCCAACATTTCCCTCCATTTGGCTGCGAACAGCATCCTGTCATTTTGTGAGCGCGGGCTCCACATCGCTGGCCCCTTGCTTTTGTTCAACATTCTGAACTGGATCATGCTTTCGTCGCTTACTATCCCTGAATACCCCCCCATAGCATCTATTTCTCGCACGATTTGACCCTTTGCGATACCACCCATCGCCGGGTTACAGCTCATTTGACCTATAGTTTGCATGTTCATGGTCACCAACAACACCCTGGATCCCATATTTGCTGCCGCTGCCGATGCTTCACACCCTGCATGACCTGCCCCGACTACTATTACATCATATTCTGAAAACATATAGAAATCTTTGTTCGTCAAAGGTACGTGATCGGTATTTTACTTGTTGTTCCACGTGGAACATCGGCGTTCTTCTAAATCGATCTGTTGTAGCCGTTAAAAGGGCGTCGAAACAAAAAGCCGAATGTTCCACGTGGAACATTCAGAATGTTTTAAATAGAACAAGATAATGGTCCTCTTTGCTCCTCATTTGCCTGGAGTGTGGCGGCGTTTTGTCTTTATAGCCGCACAGGTGTAACGCGCCATGGAAGATTACGCGAAGAAGTTCGTCTCCGAACGACGTGTTAAAAGTCTGGGCATTGTCTTTAACGCGTTCTATACTTATGTATATTTCTCCTGTTATCGGGGAAGAGCCTTTCTTTTCGCTTAAATCAAAGGTAATAATGTCTGTCAGGTCATCATGGGAGAGATAGCGTTTATTAATTTCTAACAAAAAATCATCGGAACAAAAGATGTAATCTAGGGTGAATAACTTCCGGTGTTCTTTTATAAAAAGAAAAAAGAGGAATTCTTTGAGGCGCTTACGGTTACAAAACTTGAAAGGAGGGCTATTATAATGAAAGAACACGCCGGCTTTGGAGATAGGTAAATTCATTCCATAATTCGTAAGAGAGTAAGAAGATGTTGATTTAGATTTGATCAAACGCTTAAATCAAAGATTGGGTTAAATTAGCACAAGAAGCTGGAAAATTATTAAAATGAAAAAGTTATCAGAGATTAAGATAGGAGGGTCAGCAAAGATAATATCTTTCGAAGAAAATGATTTTTATCTGAAGTTGATGGAAATGGGCTGTGTGCCGGGTGAAATAGTTAAGGTGGAACAGGCCGCACCCTTTGGGGATCCGATCGCCATTACCGTTTCCGGCTACAATTTGAGTCTTCGCCTGGACGAAGCTGAAAATATTTTCGTGGAGGAAATCTGACTATTAATAAATTGATTAGTACAATATTAGATGAACATTGGCTTATACTTCGGTTCCTTTAATCCCATCCACACCGGACACTGCATTATCGCCAGCCATGTACTAGCGAATACGCCGCTTGAACAGGTTTGGCTGGTTGTTACCCCGCATAACCCTTTCAAAAACGAACAGTCTCTATTGAATGAATACGACCGGTTATACCTGGTTCAACTGGCTATAGCCGGCGAAGGGGGGCTACGCGGCAGCGACATTGAATTTCATCTGAACAAACCTTCTTACACAGTGCATACGCTCGTTCATCTCAAAGAAAAATATCCACAACACGACTTTTCCATCATTATGGGCAGCGATAGCTATCAGAATCTGCCAAAATGGAAAAATTCTGGTTATATACAGGGAAACCATTCGATTTATATCTATACCCGTCCAGGATTTCCGGCGGAAACAGGTGGAAATGGCAAAGTGATATTGCTTGATGCACCGTTGCTTGAAATTTCGTCTACCCGTATCCGTGAGTATGTGCGGAAAAAGAAAAATATCCGTTACCTGGTACCGGATAAGGTACAGGAAGAGATTGAAAAAAATGGCTATTATAAATAGACCGTGAGTAAACGCTATTTGGACTTCAAATCCTGTTGTATCTTTTTCGAGAGCGAAGCTATGACCAGGTCATAGGAGTTATCAATCATTTTTTTAAGTTGCGCGGCAGACAGGCTTCCATCAACGATAACAGTGTTCCACAAGTCCTTGTTCGTATGATAACCCGGCATAACGGCATCATACTGCTCCCGCAATTCCACCGCTTCTTCGGGATCGCATTTTGCGTTGAATCTCAAGGGCTCCGCGTCGAGACTCAACATCATAAAAACTTTGCCTTTTACCTTAAAGACAAGGGTTTCATCACCAAAGGGAAAGCTTTCTGCGGCACCTTTTTTTTTGTTGCAATAATTCTGAAGCGATTCTGCATCCATGATAAATTATTTATGTAGGAGAGCGTTTATTTTGAGGCATTCATATAATCGAATACCAGGTTGCAAAAAGTTTTTACACCCAGTTTCATCGCACTTTCATCAATCGTAAATTCAGCAGTATGATGTGGTGTGGCGGTTGTGGGGTCTTGTCCTTTTTTCATTCCACCAAGGTAAAAGAAAAAGGAAGGCGCCTTTAACCCGTAATAAGAGAAGTCCTCTGCGCCCGTCGTCCAGTTCATGAGTAAAACGTTCCCTTTGCCCGCTGATTTTTCCAGCGAAGGAATCATTTGTTCGACCAATGCCGGGGTGTTAAAAGTGACCAGGGTTTTGGTATCGATGGAAACATCTGCCGTAGCGCCGCCTGCTGCGGCAATACCTTCAACCGTTTGCCTGAACCGGCGATGCACATCGGCCTGCATGCCTGAATCCAATGTCCGGATCGTTCCTTCCAGGAGGGCCTCCTCCGGCATGATATTGCTGCGCACCCCGCTGTGAAATTTGCCTACTGTGATGACTACGGGGGCCTTGGTTAATTCAGACTGGCGGCTGACGATGGTTTGCAGACCGTCGATGATCTGCGCAGAGATCGTAATTGGGTCCACACCGAGCCAGGGCATGGAACCATGTGCAGATTTCCCTTTTACTTTGATCGTGAACCAGTCAGACGATGCCATGAAAGCGCCTGGTTTATAACTGAGCTTGCCAGCCTCAATGCTTGACCAGATGTGCAAGCCAAAAATTACATCGACCTTCGGATTGTCCATCACGCCTTCTTTAATCATCAACGGCGCACCGCCTTCTTCACCGGCAGGTAAACCCTCTTCCGCCGGTTGAAAAATAAACTTTATGGAACCATGTATTTTATCTTTCATACCAGACAACACCTCGGCAACACTCATTAATATGGCCATATGCGTATCGTGACCGCAGGCATGCATCGTTCCTACTTCCTGGTCACCGTAAGCGGTTTTAACTTTTGAAGCGAAGGGCAAACCCGTTTTTTCTGTAACGGGAAGACCGTCTATATCGGAACGCAAGGCAATGCATGGGCCCGGTTTACTGCCTGTCAGCAGCGCCACTACACCCGTTTTGGCAACACCTTCTTTCACGTCGAGACCGAGTGATTTTAAATGCGTCGCGATGATCTTCGCCGTTCTTGTTTCATTGTTACCCAGTTCAGGAAACTCATGAAAATCCCTTCGCCATGCAATCGTTTTCGGTTCAATCTTATTCGCTGCAAGGCTGATGCGGGCGGTATCTGTTTTTTGGGCCGAAGCCACGCCCACTACAACCAGGCAAAAACAGGAAAGGAAGAATTTAATGCTCATAGACTATTATTCTTTGTTTAAATGTAAGGAATATGACTCATGCCGAACGGCCGTTTTTTGTGGAAACGAATAATAGTACATAACATAAAATGTATACGTTTGTACCATTCTTTTACTGGAGTGTCATGACGCCGCCTAAAACAAGTACCCAAAGCTAATGATCCTGCTTCGACATATTCCTTTCCTAAAAGCAGTCATGCTACTCAGTGTAACGGCATTTGGCGGACCGCAGGGCCATTTCGGCATGATGATGAAAACAATTGTGCAGGGCAGGCGCGATATTACCGAGCAGGAACTGGTCGAGTACAACGCATTCTGCAACCTGTTGCCGGGCGCATCATCTACGCAGATCCTTACCCTCA
>JBBSSY010000230.1:0-5971 GCA_038241595.1 Chitinophagales bacterium
TTATTGATCCTGGCGTTAATAGGATTAATGCTCCGTTATAAAATCAACTTTCCGCTACCCTTTATTAAGCAGGAGAACTTATTACATGCTCATTCGCATTTTGCATTCAATGGATGGGTAGCCTTTTTATTGCAGGTGCTTATCCTGGATGAATTTACCAGCGATTACAAAAGAATTACCCGGTTCTGGGATAGATTCTTTCTTGCAAGCACCATTGTAAATTATGCCATGGTAATCAGTTTTGCCTGGGCAGGATATTCTACAGTATCCATCGCTTTGTCTACCGCAGCTACATGGCTGTCTTATGCGTTTGCTTACAAAATATATAAAGCCATGAGAAATTCAGGAAATGGCTTAATAAGTTATGGTTTTGTAAGAGCCGCGATATTCTTCCTGTTGTTGTCTTCTCTCGGGCCCTACGCGCTGGCTATTATTATGAACACTAAAAATACCCATCAATACTGGTCTCATAATGCGTTGTATTTCTATCTCCACTTTCAATACAATGGCTTCTTTACGTTAACCGTCCTGGCATTTTTAATCAGGAAACTTGAAACAAGTGCTGCATACAATATAAAGCATGCCCGTACTTTTTTTCTATTATTAATCTTTACGTGTCTGCCATCGTACCTGTTTACGTCGCTGTGGCATCAAAGGCCAGTCAGCATTACCATCATAATCATTATTACGGCCTGCCTTCAAACAGCCGCTTTATTCTTCTTATGGAAGCTGCTGTCTGATAACAGGAAGATTTTGTATAACAGCCTTTCACGCACCTGCAGGTGGATATACGGTATCGCCATAAGCGCATTTATTTTAAAAGTAATGTTACAGTTCTTCTCTGTGTATCCCCAAATGTCAAAGATTGCTTTTGGCTTCCGTCCTGTTATTATTGGTTACCTGCACCTGATCTTTCTTGGTTTTATTACTATGTACATGCTGGGTTTTCTTGCTGAAAAGAAAATAATAATGATTACGGACAGGTTAACAGCAACAGGCCTGTTTATTTTTGTTGCAGGAGTGATCGTTAATGAAGTATTGTTAGCCACACAGGGTTTTGCATCGATTTATGACGTGTTTCTCCCCAGGATGAACATGCTGTTATTTGCCAATACTTTTACCCTGGCCATTGGGGCATTGCTGCTATGTATCAATCCGGCAAAACGTCTTGCCAAATCCGCAGGAGGTCCTGGTAGCAGCGCATAAGGTCATATTCGTATGTCACAACATGCAAACAGGAAGAATTACTGTCTGCGTTCCGGAATTACCCTACGTGCTGTCATCATAAAAGCTGATCTAAATCATATTTTTTAATAACAGGGCATTCTATTTTTGACATTAAATACCAGATATGTTTGGAGAATTAACAAGAGATGAAATAGACAACTTGCTTAGAGAGCAGGTGATTGGACGCATAGGCTGCCATGCCGATGAAACGACTTATGTGGTGCCGATCAGTTATGCCTATGACGGCATATACATTTATGGCCATACGGAAGAAGGGATGAAGATAGACATAATGAGGAAAAACGATAAAATTTGCTTCCAGGTAGACAATATGCAGAGCATGGCAGATTGGCAAAGTGTCATCCTGCACGGCAGGTATGAGGAACTCACTGAAGGTATAGAAAGAAAAAAAGCGCTTGAGCAGTTGCTTTCGAGAAATTTTCCCTTAGTCACCAGCGAGACCGTGGAACTGTCTCCTGAATGGCCCTTCCCGCCAGATAATCTGAAGGAGATCAAGGGAATCGTTTACCGGATAAAAATCGAGAAAACGTCCGGGAGGTACGAAAGGCGCTCAAAAGAATATAACCAGGTTTAATAACGTTAATGCGTTCATTCCTTTTAGCAGAGAAGCCTGAATTCATAATAATATCTAACTTATTTAAGCAGCAAAATGAAAAGCAAATCAAACGAAGCCACCCAACAACGTCCTGAAGGTAACCGTATGTTAAATGCACCTTTGATGGAAATGGACCTGAACAAATCAATAAAGCAGGTAAAAAACGAACAAACCTGGAAAGAAAGTGATCGCAACTCCATCACGATTTTCAAATCTGACAGTATGCGTGTGGTGTTGATCGGTTTGCATGCGGATGCCGAATTAAAAACGCACACCGCTAATGGCGTTATTAGTGTGCAGGTGTTACAGGGAAAAATAAGTTTCACCGCCGAAGAACAAACAGTTACATTGGCGAAAGGGCAAATGATTGCCTTGCAGGAGAAGATACCACATAGCGTACTGGCTGTCAGCGAGGCCTTTTTTCTACTTACCCTTGCCATGCAGAAACCGGTTTAATACGAAACAGCGCTTTTCCCGGTACAAAATCAATTTCTGTAATCTGGTTCGTTGAAAAGGGATAAGCAGGATAGGAAGATGGTGGGGAAATGAGGAGCATGCAAGATGAGCCCGCCGAATCTTCCGATTAACCAACTTTTGAAGCAGGATATCCTTTTTGAACCAGCTCGCTAAAGGGCGTCTTTGCAAAAGTTTACCCTCCCGTACCGTCAAACATCATGGTATCAGCACGAGCGTCCCCGCGATTATCAACGCCGCCCCGGCGATCATTTTGACCGACAGGACTTCCTTTTAAAAAATTGTCGCCCGTATGATCGTCAGCGCGACACTCAGTTTATACACCGGCGCTACCTGCGCCACCTTGCCCACCTGCAAGGCCTTGAAATAAAAGATCCAGGACAAACCCGTACACAAACCCGATATTACGAGGAACAGCAGGTTGTGTTCTGACAGCAAGGGCAAACCACGCTGTTCATTTCTTGCTAACACGATTCCCGACGCCACGACAAGAATAATAACCTGCGCAGTGATCGCTGGAATGTCTATTCCGGTGGAAGGCTGCATACCCTCGAAAAGTCAGGGCGACAGGCACTACTTTCTCCGGCAGAACTTCGCTGGACCTCAGCTGAAATTGTCTTGAACTGTGATTTGAATGATTAGTTGATGGACTATGAGGTAAGTAGTTTCAATACGAACTGAATCTCACCCACCCATTTGCTACAGAGCAGGTAAGATAATAATTATAAAGGTCGGGTAGCGGCAACGCTGCAGGGTTAAAGGCAACCTGGTCGCTTGAAGAATCATAGTTCATCAACTAATCATTCAAATCACAGTTCAAAACAAATAACCCGCGTTGGGACGGGTTTATATTTGAAAACCAATATTCCAGAATGGAACTGAACGAAAAGTTGAGTCCCGGGGGAAGAAAAAATGACCACCGGTTTGATTTTTTGGTCAACGTTTCCCAGGCGAAATATGGCAATTCCAGGCCGGGCCGACAGAATCCACCACGGGCAGCCGCCTTTGTGGCGTACCCGTCTAGACGTGGACGCTATATAGGCACGCAACCCTTACTCAAACATACAATGCGGGCCGTTACGCTAACTAATTATAATCAGGATCCAGCAATTTTTGCTGTTTTTATTTTTCCCAGCCAGTATTTTTCAGCGCCGGATCATTTTCTTTTTTCAGGAAGTCGGCACCAGAAAAAGACTCCGCTTCCCATTCCAGGAGGGCGTTATCAGGTACCGTTTTTACAGGAACTTTCCAGGCAGTGGAGGGCTCGTTATAAGCGATATTTGACTGCAGGTTGTAACAGGAAATCACCGTCCACCGCGGATATTCGGAAAGATTTTGACCGGAACGGTGTAGCAGGTTGGCATGAAAAAGCAAGGCATCACCTGGCTCCAGTTCGCAATACACGAGTTCCATTGTTTTTAAGGCATTATTGACCATCACCTGGTCCGCGCCGACCTGTTCGCCCGCGAAGCCGTGATTCACCCGGCCAAGTTTCTGCGATCCTCTGATCACCTGCAAGCAGCCATTTTCTTCATTGGCTGTTGTAAGCGCGACCATCACGCTCATCATCTGGTCTGGAAACAGGAACTGGTTTTTATACCAGTAACCATAGTCCTGGTGCCACTCCCACGCGCCGCCCACGCGCGGCTCTTTCTGCATGAGCTTTGAGTGAAAATGGCAAACGGGCGCATCCGTGCCCAATATCTGTTGAACCTTTCCAATCGTTGATTCGCTGCGGGTCAGGTAGCCAAATGGATCGTTGCCTGGCGTGAACCAAAGCGAGAGGCGCGTTTTCAACCCGCTCTGGTCGTTCAAATCCAGCGCATGATCCGTCATGGCCTTGTCGGTAGTAGCCGTGCTGTATAATTTTCCGGTTTCCGCCGCGCTGCAGAATTGTTTGATGACGATGTATCCGTCGCGGTGGTAATCGGCCAGCTGTTCGGCGGTGAGGCAATCGTTGTTCATGAGAAAGATCGTTATGACGTTTAAAAACCTATACTCAATGTATGCAATTGCTGGTTATTTCTATCACTTATACAACCGTCGGCTGCAGCTGCTCATCCACAGGCTTCTTTTTATGCGTAATCATATTTTCAATAATCAGGTACATCGAGGACACTACGAACAATGTCAGGATCATCGAACTGCTCAGACCGCCAATAATTACCCCAATTTCAAAAGTACAAAAATATGGAAAGAACCCACGGCCAGGAAGTCAAAGGCTCCTTGCAATACGATGAACAGGGTTTGGCTGTTAATACCCAGCAATGTGAATAAAAACAGCCCGACAAAGCCACTGATCACGATTGCCATGATCCAGTTTAACCTGACCAGCCTTTTTACAGGAACTTTATTTTTCACACGTAAAGATAATATTCTAATTAATGTCTGTGGAATCGCTGCACCTTGAAACGGACAGACTGCGGATTGAAGCGGAAACGGCGACCGATTAACAAAGTTTTTGCGCGTACCGGGTGAGCCTGTTCACTCCGATATAACGTCGTTCAACCGCTGATCTGTCCGTTTGAGCACCTGGGCATGTCACCGGCCGATCGTCGCGGTATAGTTTTACCGCCGGAAGCGAAACAGTTAAGTATATTTATACATGATCAGCTTTCATTTATACAGTGAGTAACAATTTATTTTCAACAATTAATCAAGTTTTTTTATGAAAAAGATGATGATCATCGCCCTGTTGTTTGTCAGCAGCGCTACGTTTGCACAACGGTTCCAGATCGGCGCAAAAGCAGGTGGAAACCTGAGTAATTATACCGGGGGCAACATTCAATCGAATGCCCTATTTGGCTACCATTTTGGTGGATTTTTGAACTTTAGGTTTGGCGAGATTTTCTCGGTGCAACCTGAAGTATTGTACTCCTCGCAGGGAGCAAAATATGATGATATCGGTGGTACGTCAACGGTTAAGGTGGCTTATATTGCAATACCTGTCATGGCCAAGTTGAAATTCAACACCATTTACATCGAGGCAGGTCCGCAATTCAGTTTCAAGACAAACGAAAGTGGTGAAGTGCCGAATCTACCGGTTAATTCCTTTGCTAAAAACCTGGATCTTTCATTAGGTGCCGGCATCGGCTATCATGCCAAAAGTGGCTTTGGCATTGGCGCCAGGTACCTCGCGGGTTTGTCCAAAGTGGGTGATTTCAACACCAACCAAACCATGGATCCTAATTTCAGAAACAGTGTCATCCAGTTGAGTGCTTTCGTTACGTTGTTTAATAACAATTAATTCTAGAACTTTCAGGTTGATCTTTACCTTGTTTAATAACAAGTCATTCTTAAGATGGTAAGGTTGATAAATCCCGGGACGATGATCGTTCCGGGATTTTTTTGCCAGAAGCTGAATTTACAGGATTAAATAATTAACGGAATTGTTGTAAAGTAACACTCAATTTCCCGATGAATCATTACTTCGGGGACGGTTAAAAAGAATGTCTCCGGTCGGATTCAGCGGGGCAGAGCACGTATGAATAATTCTACAAATTCTTGTAATTCCGTAAATTCTGCTTCAGACAATCTCGCCAGTACACGTCATTTTCACGTAACGTGCAAACCAACCATATACGTGGCAAGGTTTCCGGCTTTACAAATGAGGCAGAATTAGGTCGAAATTACAGCACATTGATTATCAGGCAA
>JBBSSY010000231.1:0-5970 GCA_038241595.1 Chitinophagales bacterium
AAACCAATAATAGCCATAAAACTGTTGCCACTTACCGACGCGTTCTTTATGATACTTTGAAGTTGTAGTGCGGTTTCTTTACCTACCAAACTACTCATCTGCTTATAAATAGTACCGTCAATCGCTTGTCTCCTCCAGAAAAGATCAGCAAAGAATATAGCGACAAGCATGGTTGGGCCAATAGAAAAAATGGTATAGTAAGCAAGCGACGCACTTAATTTCATCACTTTATGTTTGACAAAGCCGGTGCCTGCCTCTTTTAAAACGTGCCATACCCCTTTCACACTAAATTTACTCATCTTTATTTCATTAATTGGTTATGGGCGTGAAAACCTTTTTTGCCAGGCCCCTGATAGCATCATTGAACAATAATACTTCATGGTATTAATTCAAGTCGGCTTTTGTGGGGCTGTAATTAAATACAAGCGTGCCTATTCTTTGATTAAATCCCATAACCGGCGATGATATTTCGAGCGTGTTATTATCGAGTTTATTCACTACGGTACTGTCGTTGCTTAAGTAGGCAGCGTTGCCAACAGAAGCATACGACTTGCCTTCCAGCTTCTTATTTGTTGATGAAATCACCATTCCTTTTTCATCAATAACCGTAATGGTTTGAAAGTTCTTTTCTTTCACCATATCATTTGCATAGAGATTTACGGCCTCTATATTTCCTTTCATCAATTCTGTTCGTATCGCCCACACATAAGGTTTAGCCAACAATGTTAAGTACATGTAATCCGACCGAAGCACGAAGCTATCGGCTTTTTGTTTTAATAATGTTTCATGATTAACATGCTCTTTTTTAAGGTCTCTTATTTCCGCGGCTTTCCAGATCCAGAGCGATGCAAAAAGTAACACGATTAGCCCGGCTGCAACCAGTACTTTGTTTTTTGTGGAGGAGAGAAATGTGTTTTTATAAGCGTTTTCTGTATCTTTTTTTTCAATGTTTTGCATAAAACTATTTTTGTTGCATAGCGAAAGAGCCTAATACAATGGTGTGAAGACAGTATAATTACCGGAATAAAGGTAATGCACTATGCAGGCATATAAATTTTGTTTAGATTAGAATGATATTAGTTCTGATAGGCGATCGAAAGTGCCCACCTCTGCGCCGAACGCTGCCGTCAAAGTAGTGTCTACTCAATGCAGCCCATTTGTGATTATTTGCCCCAAACGCTAGGTATCTGTTACGAGGGTGTGATTTTTGCCTACAGTATATACATACCAAATTACATTTTATGACCGGATACCATACTTACAAGACCTGTATTGATGCCTGCCTTAACTGTGCGGCAATTTGTAATCATTGTGCAAGTTCTTGCTCACAAGAGGAAAATACAAATATGATGGCTCGTTGCATTCAATTAGATATGGAATGTGCGGCAATCTGTTATGCAGCAGCTCAACTCATGAGCCTGGGGAGTGAAAAAGCAAAGGATATTTGCAAGATATGTGCAGACATGTGCGAGGCTTGCGGCAATGAATGTGGGAATCATGAAAGCAAGCATTGCCAGGAATGTTCGAAAGCATGTAAACAGTGTGCTGAAGAATGTCGGAGGATGGCAGCATAAATTTGAGCATGCAGGTTTATCCTGCATGCTTCTTTTACCTATTTTAGTTGGGTGCAACATAAACGTCCGTCATTGGTATTTATTATTGCGCTGCGACCCTAAAAGTTTGCTTTCTTAAAAAATAATTATAGTCTTTAACGGCATTTGTACAAATACTTGGATATGTTTCAGCGATTCATGTTTGCGACAGGCATTGAGAACAGCGTACCGACAATAAATAACGGTAAAACAAGAGTGGATGAATTTGAAAAGTGCGGCCACTACACACACTGGAAAAAAGATTTCGAGCTTGTAAAAGAATTAGGGATAGGTTTTCTAAGGTATGGGCCACCCATACATACCACGTTCCTGGGGTCAGACAAATATGACTGGAGCTTTGCCGATGAAACCTTCCGTGCGTTAAAAGAGAAAAAGATCTTCCCTATTGTTGACCTTTGCCATTTCGGAGTGCCAGACTGGATCGGCAATTTTCAAAATCCGGATTTCCCGGCATTATTTGCCAAATATGCCCATGAATTCTCTAAACGCTTTCCCTGGGTTCAACTGTATACGCCCGTCAATGAAATGTATATTTGCGCTATGTTTTCCGGCTATTATGGATGGTGGAATGAACAGCTTTCCACCGATGTTTCATTTGTAACAGCACTTAAGCATATTGTAAAAGCGAACGTGCTCGCCATGCGGGCAATACTGCATAACAGGCCAGACGCTATTTTTATACAGAGCGAATCGTCTGAATATTTTCATGCATCCAATCCAAAAGCCATTAAGCCTGCTGAGATCATGAATGCCAGGCGCTTTCTGTCGCTTGATCTGAATTATGGCAAGCGCCTCGAATCAGAAATGTATGAGTACCTGTTGGATAACGGAATGACAAGGGATGAATATCATTTCTTCCTGGACAATAATCTTAAGCATCATTGTATAATGGGCAACGATTATTATATCACCAATGAACACCGCGTCGCTGACGATGGAAGCACAAAGTCTGCAGGCGAAATATTTGGTTACCACGTAATTACCTCTCAATATTATGATCGGTACAAGATACCGGTTATGCATACAGAAACAAATCTTCAGCAGGGACCCAATGGTGATGAAGCGGTAAAATGGTTATGGAAAGAATGGACCAATGTTCTACGCGTTAGGAATGATGGCGTACCTATCGTAGGTTTTACCTGGTATTCACTTACTGACCAGGTGGATTGGGACACTGCCCTGCGTGAAAACCATGGAACGGTAAACCCGCTTGGGTTATATGACCTTGACAGAAACATACGACCCGTTGGTGAGGCTTACAAGCAATTGATAGAAGACTGGCGTCGGGTACTTCCAACACAAAGTGTTTGCCTTAACGTGCCCATTGCAGTTCCTACTGAATTCAAACTAAAAAAGGAAGTCAATCAGGAAAAGGAGCAGGCAAAAATGGATGAGACAAATACAACACAACTTTAAGATGCATTTTAAAAATTCGTTATGAGATTTAAAAATAAAACGGTGATCGTTACCGGCGGCGCTGGCGGCATTGGCTTGGCCACAGCAAAAAGGTTCGCAGCAGAGGGAGCAAATGTTGTTTTAGCTGATATCAATGCAGATTTACTTGATAAAGCGAAGGATGAGCTACACACTGCAGGAGCCGAACACGTATGGACCAGCCAATGCGATGTGAGCAAAGAGCAACAGGTAGAAGCAACCGTAACCGGAGCCATTAAACAATTCGGCACCCTTGATGTGATCGTGAACAATGCCGGCCTGATGATTTTCAAAAAGCTTGAAGAGCAAACGGCAGACGACTGGCAGCGGATATTAAGTGTCGATTTGATAGGCGCTTTCTTTTTTACCAAGCAAGCTTTTCTGCAAATGAAACACGGCGGAGCCATTATCAACATTTCAAGCATTCATGCCATTGAAACAACGCCGATGGTCGCCACGTATGCAGCGGCAAAAGCAGCCCTGTTATCGCTGACCAGGTCTGGATCCATTGAAGGAAAAGCAAAGGGTATACGGGTAAATGCCATTTTGCCGGGCGCCATTGATACGCCTATGTTGTGGCAAAATCCAAATATAAAAACCGGTCTTGAACAGGTAAGTAAAGACAGTGTGGGAAAGCCAGAAGACATTGCTGCCGTCGTGGCTTTCCTTGCGTCAGAAGATGCTTCTTTTGTACAAGGTGCCATGATTGAAGTTGATGGCGGAAGGCTAAACAGGTTGTAAATCAATCAGTTTTTGTACACCGGCAGTGGTGCGTTTATTATTAATCGGTACATCTCGCAGCTTCAGCATTCATTTTTATAAATGAGCGCTAATAAAGGCCCCTAACTTTTCATACCCTGTTTCATTCGGATGCAAACCATCGGAAAAAAAACTTTCATCGATTTGCTTATCTTTTTTCAGGAACGATGCGCCTGCATCGGCAAAGCGGGTATTTGCCGGACGTTTCAGGCTGGCGAGTGTTGCGTTGAGCTTGGCCACCCGGGCTTCCATACCGCGCCTCGGTAAAATACCCATCAATAAAATTTTAGCGCCGGGTTGTTTTTGCCGGATGGCCTGTAGCAGAAACTGCAGGCCCTGGATGATTTCTTCGTTGGTGTTAATGCCAAAATTATTGGTGCCGATCATCACCACGATCTGATCTGGTGAAATGCCGTCCAGCTCGCCATGATATACCCGCCACAATACATTCTCGATCCGGTCCCAGCCATAGCCCAGGTTGACCACGTTTTTCGGTTCAAAGTATTTTTTCCAGGATGCTTCTCCGTGCACTGACCGGGCGGCGGGTTCGCCGGCCCAGTAGTGGGTGATCGAATTTCCGATCATCACCAGCTTCGGCGATTTGGCCTTATTGTACGCCAACACCTGCTGGTGCCGGTCTTCCCATTCATACATCTTTGGCTCCCGTCGTTGCATTACCGGTCTCATGGTAGAATTGTCGCCAACCGGCTCATGCATAATCGCACGGATTCTTTTTTCATAAGCATCGGCATACCGCATCATCCCGATGTCGTTGGGATGCGTGCCATCCACCATCGTTTCGATGTCCTGGTTGATCTCGTCTTTTGTCAGCAGGTAAATCCCCTTGACGCCGCGGGCAGATAATGAATCAAAAACGAGCCGCAGCGCGCGGTTGACCACCTGGTAACTTTTCTTTTTGCCGGCGTACATTTCTTCATCCGTATAACTGTCATGTTCCGTCAGCAGGATAGGAACGCCGGGGCGTTTACTTTGGAGGTCGCGCACCGATTCTGCGATGCGTTTCTTTACCTCGGTGCTGTCGAAACCGGTTAGGTTTGGCAAACAGTCGAGTATATAAAGCGACGGATCCAGTTCGGCGATCAGCGATACCACTTCTTTCTCCATCCGCCCGTTGCCCGAAAAAGCCAGGTTGATGATCCGGCGATCGAGTTTACGGCTGAGGATAGACGTCCAGCCAAGCCCGGGCCTGCTGGCGCAACCACCCTGCGCAATAGACGTTCCGTAAACGACGATCGGTTTTTCTTTCCGTGGTGGCAATGGCGTAAACGCACTTTCAGTTGGAACCGTCACCGTCAGCCATTTTACGTTGTTGTACAATGGCAGGTACATCGTGTATTCGAAACCGTTATTATACTTGTCTTTCGAAGTCAGGTTGTTAAAGCGGTACGTGATGGTATCGCTGAATGTATACCGGCCGGCACACCAGAGCCATTTGCCATCGCTGTTGCGTACGTACATATCGATGCCACTGACACCGGTCGCAGGCATATGCGGCATTTGCACATTGCCGCCTACCGCGTATTTTACGACGATCTCGTCTGCATCGGACCTGAAGTGCAATGCCAGCCCGGCGGCATCCTGCGAGAGGTTCCAGACCTCTTTCCGAACAGTTTGTTCGGCGCGGGCCGGGAAACGGTCGTAAAAATTTTTAACTTCTTTCGGCCAGCCCTGTCCGTCCAGGGCGTTTATCGAATCAGTGGCCGGGTTCCAGGTTTTATACGTGCGGGCAGGCTGCGCAAATGACGTTTGTAAAAAACCGGCTGCGAAAATCAATAGCAGGGAGAGCTGTTTCATAATTGATTGATCAGTACGGGACTAATCTACAACTTTTATCATAGTTTCTGGAAAGAACAGGCGCATCGAGAAATGAGTTTGTAGTTTGTGGTTTGTAGTTTATAGTTAGATCAATAAACTACAAAACGTAAACTATAATCTACAAACTATAAACTACACACTAAAATTACGAGTTTAAATACTTCCAGTGTATTTAAACAATAGTTGCGCATACACGATTACGGTAGGGTGGTTTGAGGGCTATCTGGCTTCTGCAATAATACACATACGCAATCTTTCATGCGTATAAATACGGGATCATCTGTTTTCAGGAAAATATTGCAAAACACCGTTTCCATGGCTGAACGGT
>JBBSSY010000232.1:0-5957 GCA_038241595.1 Chitinophagales bacterium
ATCTTGCGCAGGCGGCGAATTTTAATGTCCTCTTCCTGCTTTTCCTGCCGGTGATTTTTTATTCCGCCATCGCCTTTACCTGGAATGTGTTCAGCCATCGAACCATGAGCCAGCGTCTCTTCCAGTCACCGGTGTTTATAAAAGGCGTGTTGGTGGTTGTGCTGTTATTCGCGGTATTGCGCAACATCCCGGTCGCACCGTTTAGCTGGCTGGCGCCGCATTAATGGGAACCCAAAATACGCGAACGCACGAGCTGTCAATCCCCTGTAAGGTGGGACAAAGAAAGGAGGCGCATCTGCGATTTTGGCAAAGGCGCGCGCTGCTTATTCCATTTGCCAAACAACGTACATATTTTTAGTTTAATAATAGACGGTGAAAATATTGGCCAAAAGTCATATTTTTAAAACCGCTTGTGCGAAACGATCAGCCATATCAACATGAAAAAGAACTCCTTTATTCCCTGGCAAAGGGAGAGGAAGAAGCCTTAAAGGCCATCTACCTGCAATTTTGGAAACCGTTATACCTGTCCGCGTACAATGTGTTAAAGGATAAAGAAGCCTGCGAAGACATCGTCCAGGAGATCTTCATCCGGCTGTGGCACCGGAGAGAAACACTCAGCATATCGACTTCCCTGGCCGCCTATCTGTTTACGGCTACAAGATACCAGGTCTTTCATTTAATCAAGAAATTGCCGGCAAGGGCGGAATTACTGGAAAATGTAGCAGATCGTTTCCTGGCGGATGCGCCGGATGTTCCGCTTTATGCAAAGGATTTACAGGAACAAATCAATAGAGCGGTGGAAAGGCTTCCACAAAGGTGCAAACACATTTATACCCTCAGTCGTGACCAGCACCTGTCTTACAAAGCCATTGCAAGCCAGCTTCAAATATCTCCCAAGACCGTAGAAAATCAGGTATCCATTGCCTTAAAGAAATTACAGCATGCCCTGGGCAGAGAAATATTGATCGCTGCCTTGATCGTCCTGGTCAACAAATTGTAAAAAATATTCTTTCCGCTTTTGGGGGTAACCCTCTTTTTTTCACACCTGTTACTAAACGGACCGGAGTGAACAGACAGGAATTTTATGCCCTGATAGACAAATACCTGGCAGGTAACGCCAGCCAGGAGGAAATGGACCTGTTAGGCCGCTACTACAACAGTTTTCAACAAGATCAGGATTGGAACCAGGCTGAATTGGGACCGGCATCAATGATGGAAACCGAAATATTCAGGCGCATCCAGCAGGAAATAAAACCACGTGATACCGGAAAAACGACTGGGACGGTTGAAGCATATCCAGGTGCGCCGTTGGCGAAAACGACACCATTAAACAACGAGAGAAAGGTTTTTACACACGTACGGATTGCAGCAGCAGCTTGCATTATCGGTTTACTGGTATCCACCGGTTGGATTTGGTTCCGGGGTGATTCAAAAAATGACGTCGTTAAAACCCAGCCCGGTAAGCAATTGGCTACCGCTGCCGGGGGCAGTAAAGCGGTATTACAGCTCGCCGACGGCTCGACAATCATTCTTGATGATGCTAAAAATGGCGCACTGGCGCAACAGGGCAATGCCCGGGTAACCAGGCTGAATGGCAAATTGAGCTACAACGCCTTATCTCAAACAAACAAGGTGGTTTACAATACCATCTCTACACCGCCCGGGGGGAGCTACGAAATAGTATTGGCAGACGGATCGCACGTATGGTTGAATGCCGCTTCCTCCCTGCATTTCCCCGCAGCCTTTGTCGGAAAGGAGCGGAAAGTGGACATAACCGGTGAGGCGTATTTTGAAGTAGCCAAAAATAAATCAATGCCTTTCATCGTCAGCGTGAATGGTGCGGAAGTGCAGGTATTAGGCACCCACTTCAACGTAATGGCATATCCTGATGAACCTTCCGTTAAAACGACTTTATTAGAAGGCGCCGTAAAATTTGTACATGCCAGTATTACCAGCGTGCTCAAGCCTGGTCAGCAGTCGCAATTGTTAAAAAGCGGGCAGGTAAAAATAGCAGCGGGTATTGATGTAGAAGAAGTGGTCGCCTGGAAAAATGGCCTGTTCAACTTCCAGGGAGCTGATATCGCAACCGTTTCAAGACAGCTGGCCAGGTGGTATGAAGTAGAAGTCGTTTATGACAGCAAAATTGATGATCTCTTCTACGCAAAAATGCCCCGATCAACAAAACTGTCAGACGTATTGAATTTATTGGAACTCACCGGAAAGGTACATTTTGAAATGAATGGAAGTAGAGTAATAGTCAGGCCTTAAAATAACGGTCTTCCATTGTTTTCTGACAAGTGGGAGCGGGACGCCGGGATGCTGCTAACGATTTTATTTAATAACACAAACAAAACAAACGTATGAATGTAACTGCTTGCCGCAACCCCTTCCGGTTACCAAAGAAGGTTGCTGCCCCTCTGTGGATGATTATGAAATTAACGGCGGTTTTTATGCTTGCCATTTGTCTTCATGCAAACGCAGGAAGCCCCGCCCAAATCATTACCATTTCCCACCACAATGTTCCCCTGGAAAAAGTCTTTAAAGACATTTCCAAACAAACCGGCTATACGTTTATTTATACCGAACAGCTGCTGAAAAAAAGTAATAAGGTTTCCATATCTACAAAAGATGCTTCCCTGGAACAAGTGCTTGAGGCGTGTTTTAACGATCAGCCCCTTACTTATTCTATCGTTGATAAATACATCATCGTTAAGGAAAAGGAGGCGCGTGCTGCCGAAAAAGTGTTTGCCTCGTTGCCGTCGCCGCCACCACCCGCAACCGTTCTATCAGGAAAAGTAATTAATGATGCAGGCGAACCACTCGGTGGCGCTACGGTAACAGAAAAAGGAACCATCACTACGGCCGTTACCAGCGAGGATGGCCGCTTTACCATCAATGCTTCGAAAGCCAAAACGGTGTTGATCATTTCTTATGTAGGTTATGAAACAAAAGAATTCATCGTTAGCAATCAAACATACATCGAGATTTCATTGGCCAGGACAGCTACCAATTTAAATGATGTGGTGGTCGTCGGTTATGGCACGCAAAAGAAAAGAAATGTAACAGGCGCAGTAGGTTCTGTTAAATTCAACCAGGATATATCCAGCCGGCCGATGGTGGAATTCGGCCAGGCATTGTCCGGCAAGGTGGCGGGCGTACAGGTGCTTACCGCAAGCGGTCGTCCCGGTTCTTCCTCCACCATCCAGATACGGGGATTAGCGTCTATTTCAGCAAACAGCTCACCGCTGATTGTTGTTGACGGCAACCCGCTGCCAAGCTATGATTTAAACCTGATCAATAGTGCCGATATTGAATCCATTGATATTTTGAAAGACGCTTCGTCTGCCGCGATTTATGGCTCGAGGGGAGGAAACGGGGTAATCCTGATCACCACCAAAAGTGGCAAGTCGGGTAAAGGCAAACTGGATTTTAGCTATACCACCACACTTCAGCAACCCATCGACCGGGTTGAGATGATGAATTCCCGCGAGTATGCGCTGGCTTCTATCGACGCGGCGCAAAATGCCTGGATTGACAAAGGCGGAGACCCCAATGCACCGAATACCCTGGCTGCCAGGGGTGCGTATAAGTATACCTGGCCGGTAGCCTTCAACAACCCCGATACCCTGCTCAATACGAACTTCCAGGACCTGATTTTTCGGACCGCGCCGATGAATAAATTTGATTTAAGTGTTTCCGGTGGCAATGAGAAGTCAAATTACCTGATATCGGGCGGTTATATTTCACAAAAAGGAATCGTTATAAATTCTGATTACAACAAATATGCATTAAGCATCAAAGCTTCTTCCAAAATAACCAGTTGGGCAGAAATTGGTGGAAAACTAAGTGCGGTGTATGACCGATCAAATAATCCATTTGATCGTACCATAGAATGGGCGGTCCAATATCCATCCATTTACCCGGTTTATGGAAACAATGGCTTCCTGGGTGATGCTACCAATACGCCGGGGATGCAGAACTATGATAACATTCTTTTCAGGGCGAAAAATGGTCATCCCCTGTATCAAATCAATGATAGGAGGCCAGTACAAAACTTCAACAGCCTGGGCAATGTATATGCCCAGTTCGAATTTGTTCCCGGTTTACGGTTTAAGTCGTCGCTTAATTATTTTTATTCCCGGCAAGACAATTCGGTGTATGCCGCGGTAGATCACAATATGGGCGCGAGTTATAATACCGAAGGCGTACTTACCGGTACGCAGGCAAGAACGGTGAATTACAACCTGCAAAACCTGCTCACGTATGATAAGGTCATCGGTGATCATAATTTCTCTGGATTACTGGGTTATGAATACCTGAAAAATGATTTTTACAGTGCAACGCAGGGGCGAAACAAATTCGATAATGACCAGATCCAGTACCTGAGTGCCGGACAGCTGGTATCGGTCGCTTCAGACATTGCCACCGAAACGGCGCTGATTTCAAGTTTTGCCCGGGCGTCTTATAATTTTAAAGACAAATACATCGCATCTGTTTCATTTCGCCGGGATGGATCCTCCCGGTTTGGTCCGAATAAAAAGTGGGGGTATTTTCCTTCTGCTTCCATCGGCTGGGTGGTGTCGGATGAAGGATTCATGAGGAATCTTTCCGCGGTGAATAATTTAAAATTAAGGGCCAGCTATGGTTTCACGGGAAATGATAGAATCGGCGACTATCGCTGGATTGGTTCCATGCAACAGGGACGTGTAGCCTTTGGCACCACGCCCGGAATTTCTTACTATCCTTCCACGGTGACGAACCCGGATTTAGGCTGGGAGCGCACCAAGCAGTTTAATTTTGGATTAGACATTGGATTGCTTAATAATCGCATCAGCCTGGAAGCGGATTATTATATTTCTAACTCAGACGGCTTGTTGCTGGAAGTTCCCATCCCCCAGGTCTCAGGTTTTGGCAGCGTGTTTAAAAATATCGGCGAGCTGCAGAATAAGGGTATAGAGTTGGCAATAACCACGCAAAATATGAAGGGCGCTTTTGAATGGTCTACACAACTTAATTTTTCCCGCAACAGGAATGAAATAGTATCCCTCGGCCCCAATGATGCGCCTATGAATCTCAACGCCAACAATGCTTTACCGGTACGCAATGAAGTTGGGCAGCCAATATTTAATTTCTATGGCTATAAGTATATCGGCGTGTATAAAAATCAAAAAGAGATCGATGACGACCCTTCTCATTTGCCTGGCGCAAAACCGGGGGATGGCAGGTATGCAGATATTAATAAAAATGGAAAACTGGAATCGAACGACCGGACTGTCATCGGCAACCCGGCCCCCGACTTTACGTATGGCATCACGAATAATTTCAAGTATAAAAACATTGACCTTAGTTTCCTCTTCCAGGGCGTTCAGGGCAACGAAGTTTTCGACAATAACCTGCATCGTTCGTTATTTTATCATGAAGGCAGGAACTATGCAAAATCGGTCGTCAACAGGTGGCGGTCAGAGGCTGAGCCCGGCGATGGCTACCACCATAAATTAACGGTTGATCTCCATGGACTGGAGCAAACGCCCTCCAGTTACTGGGTGGTGGATGGTTCTTACGTCCGGCTTAAAAGCCTGACACTGGGTTATAATATGCCCGCTGATCTAATCAGTAAAATACACCTGGCATCAGCAAGGGTTTACTTAAATGGACAAAATTTATTCACGGCCAAAAATGCCAATCTTTTTGATCCGGAAAATTTTAGCGGCGGGGCCGACCAGGCATTACAAAGGGGTGCAAGCCATTCGCCGTATCCGACCACGAAAACATTTTCCTTAGGCATCAATATTGGACTTAAATAATATAAGAAAGAATCCGATGAGAAATATTACATATACTATACTGCTCGTGTTCGCTTTACTGTCAATGGGTTGTAAGAAAGAGGGGCTCGATCTTTACCCGCTTACAAGCCTTACCGAAGCAAATTAGTACAATACCGAAACCCAGCTTACCCA
>JBBSSY010000233.1:0-5946 GCA_038241595.1 Chitinophagales bacterium
CCAGCTTACCTACAAAAGGATCGGTGCCAGCTCCTGCTTTGAATGTGCCAGCGCCCGCTGCGCTGAAACTGCATTCGGAATAATTGCTGATTACACCACCTCCTGCCTCGAAGATCGACTGCCTGACTGCTTCTGCATGATCTTTCGGTACAAAAGTGTAGAGCTTTTTGAGCAACGAAGATTTTGGCTCAAGTACCGAGCGCTTCACAAGGCCGAGGGCGTCGGCGATTTTACCATTGACGCCGGCAAGTACATTGTCGAGATTGGTGTGCAAGGCGTAAATGGCGATGTCGTATTTAATGGCCGCGATGACGGTTCGCTCGACATAGTTGCTGCCAGTAAGCCTTTTCAGTCCTTTGAAGATGATTGGATGATGGGCTACGATAAGGTTGCATTTTTTGGCAACTGCTTCGTGTACCACGGCTTCGGTGACATCCAGGCTGACGAGTACGCCGGTACAATTCCAGGCAGGCGACCCGGTGATCAGGCCCGCATTGTCGTACGACTCCTGGTACGCCGGCGACGCAATCGTTTCCAGGTAATCCAGGATTTCCTCTATAGTCATGATTAAAAATACAGCAGATTTCCCAATCCGCGGAAAGACCCTGGTGTATCAACTGGTGGTTTTGGCATTTTCTTATCTTCGCGCCCCATGGATCGTTATCTCATTATTATCACCCTGATCGGACTGGCCAGCCTTGGAATGGCCTGGATGCCTTCGATCAGTGAAAAAATCAAGGTCTCCTATTCTATCATCTATATGCTGATAGGTATGATACTCTACAGCCTGTTTTCCCGGGTACTGCCTCTCCCTGACCCAATCTCTAAAAATGACTTTACCGTCCACCTGACCGAACTGGTGGTAATCATTTCACTGATGGGAACGGGGTTAAAGATCGATCAGCCATTTTCATTCAGGAAATGGCGGGTGCCCCTGCGGCTTGTCAGCATCACCATGGTACTGTCGATCGCCGTCATCACATGGATCGCCTGGAGTTTGTTCCATTTTGACCTCGCTTCCGCGTTGCTGCTCGGTGCGGTACTGGCACCTACCGACCCGGTGCTGGCGGCCGATGTGCAGGTTGGTCCGCCGCATGAAGGCGCCGAAGAAAACGTTAAGTTTAGCCTCACCGCCGAAGCCGGTTTCAACGACGGTACGGCCTTTCCCTTTACCTGGCTCGCGATCACACTGGCGCTGATCGCAAACACCGGGCAGGGTGATCTCGTCCACTGGTTTTACATGGATGTGCTTTACCGGGTTTTCGCAGGCGTGGCGGCCGGCATCCTGCTTGGGAAGGCACTCGCCTTTGTTATTTTTAACCTGCCGGGAAAATTTAAATTTATCGAAGTGAACGAAGGATTCGTCGCGCTCTCTGCCACACTCTTTATTTATGGCATCACGGAACTGATCCATGGTTATGGATTCATCGCGGTATTCATTGCTGCCATTACTTTCCGCAACTCGGAACGCGACCACAAATTGCATCGCAAGCTGCATGCTTTTACCGACCAGGTCGAGCGCATCCTGCTCGCCATTGTATTGATACTTTTTGGGGGAAGTCTTGTCACCGGGTTGTTGGAAAATTTATCCTGGAAAACGGCACTGTTTGGAATCGCGTTTGTTTTCCTGATCCGCCCGCTGACCGGGCTGATCGGCCTGCTGGGGGTAAAACTTCATCTCAAGGAGAAAATGGCCATCGGTTTCTTTGGCATCAAGGGCATCGGTTCGTTTTTTTACCTGGCGTTTGCCTTCAAGCGCACCGACTTTATTTTTAAGGAAGAGATATGGTCGATGGTAGCGTTTATCGTGATGATCTCGATTGTCATTCACGGGCTCACCGCCAATTCAGTGATGAAAAAAATAGATGAGCAATTTTCCGAGGAGGATCTGTTGAAGTAAGACAAATATGATTGTTGGGTTGAAAGGCATTGGCACGAAATTTTCGGCAAGTTCTTGCAAGAACAATAGAATGTCAAAGCCGACATAAAAACGAAAAAAGCGGTTGGCATCCCAAGCTTCCGAAGAAGTAAATACGGGCTCACCAACCGCCAATACAAACATATAAAATTGTTTGGAAAATGCTTGGAATATAAATCAAAGGTCGAGAGACGAGAGCACCTAATGTAGTCCCGTAGAATAACAAAACGTCTGGGCCTGGAAGGCCGATAGAAAATAGTACAGGCTGTTGGCCTGTGTCGCGAAACAGGTGAACGTCGAGGCCTGCAGCCTGTACTCTTTCCTGGCGGCGTTTCAGGCGTAGACGTTGACCCAATCAAATATAGGCGGGTGTCCTGTGGCTTTTTCCATCGCCTGGCAAAATAATCGTCAAACGGTCCTGAATTACAGATCGTCGCAGCCAACAGCTACTCAATCATACTCTCGACATGCGTCAGCTTGCCATTGTCATTCACTCCTTCCACCACCACCCGTAATTTTTTACTGATATCATTGTTATAGAACGATAACGTCACCTTGCGTTTGTCTTTATCCAGGAAGATGAAAGGCTCCCAGAGCAACGTAGTCCGGAGGTCATCGAGGTCATCAAGGGCATTGGTCTGCGCGTAATTGGGAGAATAAAATTCACGGATCGGCGTATACCCGTTTACGCTCACTTTATTGAGGCCAACAAAATCGTTGTTGGTAGAGACACCGCCTTTTTTCGTATAGATGGCAATTGCGCCGCCAGAACCACCGCCTATTGAACCCATAAACGGTGGACGAAATACTTTGATATAGGCAATATCGGCCATAGAAATGGAAGAAATGGCGGATGCATCGGTGCGCATTTCATTAAGGAATAAATCGGGTGTACCACCCCGCCAGGATAAGCCCGGCGTGGCAGACATCGCGTTGCTGATCTGCAAACCAGGCACCTTGCCCTGCAGGTAATTAAAAATAGACATCGACGCATTCGCCAACGGGTCGCTGGTGAGGTCGAAATTGTAACCGTCACCGCCCTTGAACAATCCACTCGTATATGTATCCTCCATCTTGGATGTTGCACTTTTTATCTTTGCCCGCACCACTACTTCCTGCAGCATCCGGGCCTTTTTCGTTTTATCCGATTCCATGCGCACCGTTGCCTCGAACACTTTTCGGTTATTGAGCAACAAGGTATTCTCTACCGGGCTTTCACCTTCATTGACGTTCGCAGCGAGTTGCACGGTATTGTAGCCTTTCCAAAGCCCGTTGTCGACAGTAAGTATTATCCGGTCTGGCTGCACTTTGTCTTTATTCAGCTGGTAGAACACTTTGGCCGTATCATAAAATACCATGGGTTCTGCGGCAAATTTTCCACCCGCTGCGATCGGAACAGCAACGAACTGCGTGGAGGAATCTTTAAATTGTAGAATCAGGTTGAGTTGGCTGGCATTGGTCAGTTTACTGTTACCGGTACCTACTACGGTTCCTTTTAAAGCGAGGTAATTATCCGGCGCCCATTTAATCGCAGGTGATTTTCCCTGCGCGATATCATCCCAGTTGAAACGGCGCCAGCCATGGGTGAGCATGACCAGGTCCAGTTGCTGCGCTACGCTGTCGGCAAATGATGCGAAATAATAACCCGGGTTATGCACGTAGCCGCGCAAATCGCCGGTGAGCAATATACGGCTGTAGATATTTTCATCCGTCTCGCGCGTGCTGTTGATATTGGCATCAGTAATTGAGAGGGAAAAATTTGAGAGAGAAGTATCTGGAATTTCCAGTTCGATCACGTTTTTTCCACGCCGCGTGAGCTTCTTGTCAAGTGTGCGCACATAGGCATCGAACATGTAATCGTTGTTGTTGACGAAAACGACTCGCTCCGCGAGTGGCTGCCATTTGCTGTTAAAAAGTGTGAGCTGCAAAACGCCGCTCGGCAATTGGTCTACAGGGATGCGGCCACTACTCAAAAAATTTTGCGAAAGATTGATCCGTGCCTTATAAACCAGTTGCTGATCCATATGAGCGATCAGGTACACCTGTTTTAAGGCATCATCCCCATCACTGCGTTTGACGATAAATGTAACAGCACCTGTCGAGGTTTTGGCGGTCATCACCATCCCGGTCGGCTTTGCAGCTGGCAGGCGGGTAGTAATTTCTTTGTTCGTAGAATCCTTCCAGACGGCGCTGTACGTTTCACCTTTCGCCGGCGTAAATACCAGCGAGCCCAGACCATCGTGCCTGGTCGTAAAGTCGATGACCTTTTTACCAGCAGCATCCTTCACATATCCTTTTACCTTGACGGGCAGGCCAAAATTATCGTTCGCTTTAAAAGCCAACACCGTTTCCAGGTCGCTGATCATGTCGCCACCCTCCGGGAAAAACTGCAGCGAGGTAACATTGTTTGCCGGTGCGGCAGTGGTGGTGGCGGCGGTAATAACGCGGATGTTCTTTTCAAACAAAAAACTGGTATCGAAATTTAACATCCAGGTGGTGAAGGCCCGGAAATGGAGAAACTGGTTGCTAAAGTTTGCAGGTATGGTAAAACTGCCGGCGGCAGATGATCCCACCACCGGGGAAACGACCCGCTGGATCACACTGCCCTTTTCATTGATCAGCTCCGCGTAAAAATTCTTGCTAATGCCTGAAAGACTAATGCCGCTGAGAATATATCCTTTAAACCAAATGGTTTCGCCGGGGTTATAGTAATTTTTGTCGAAGTGCACTTGTATCTTTTCCTGCGGGAAATTTTCATGGTACACATTCATCATCGAATCTACCTGGGCAAATGCTCTTTGGTTAAAACAAGTCAAAAGAAAGAGGAAAAAAAATCCGGATACAATGCGCATAATACAAGCGGGTTGGGTAATTGACACGCAATGTAAATGTAGTTCATCAATAATTTAGTAACGTTGCCCCATTACTTAAATAGTTTTTTTATAAAATGGTTAACATTCAAAACAGCACAGATCTGTACGGCCGGTACCTGGAACTATTCCAGAAAATCGCAGATGTAAAATATGCAGCTGCTGTACTACAGTGGGACCAGGAGATTTATATGCCTGTAAAAGGTGCCGATTCCAGGGCCCGGCAACTCGCAACACTTTCCGAAATGGCGCACAATATGTTTACCGATGAAAAAATCGGCCAGCTGTTACAAGATCTGCTGGAAAGGAATGACCTTCCTGTCAATGAACGGCGCAATGTCGAACTGTCCTGGTACGATTTTCAAAAGGAAACCAAACTTTCTGCAGCGTTTGTACGATTGCAAAGCGAAACGACCTCGAGAAGTTTTCAATCCTGGATAGAAGCGCGGAAAGCGAATTCATTCGCCATTTTTGAAAAAGACCTGGCCCTTGTCATCGACCTCAAAAAGCAGGAAGCCGACCAGCGCGGGTATGAAGCGCATCCCTATGATGCCCTGCTTAATGAATATGAAAAGGGATGCACGGTGCATTTCCTTGATGAGGTATTTTCCAGCATCCGCCAACCCCTGCAGGATATGCTGGGCAAAATCAGGCAGCAGCCACAGGTAAACGACAGTTTTTTACAACAATATTTTCCCCGGGAAGAACAATGGGCGTACGGCATGGCACTCATCAAATCCCTCGGTTTCGACCTGGAAGCGGGCAGGCAGGACATGTCGGAACACCCGTTTACCACCAATTTCAGTGCGTCGGACGTGCGTGTCACTACCCGCATCGACGAGCATGATTTCAACAGCATGACCTGGAGCTGCATCCACGAAGTTGGCCATGCACTGTATGAACAGGGCCTGCCTACCAGCGAATACGGCACACCACTCGGTGAATATGCGTCGCTGGGCATCCACGAATCACAGTCCAGGTTGTGGGAGAACAATGTAGGCAGAAGCCGAGGATTCTGGCAGAACCAGTTCCCTGCCTTACAACACCGGTTCCCGGCCCAGTTCAAAAATGAAGACGCAGCATCATTTTATAAAGCCATAAACAAGGTATCACCCAGCCTGATCAGGACCGAAGCCGACGAGCTTACCTATCATTTCC
>JBBSSY010000234.1:0-5918 GCA_038241595.1 Chitinophagales bacterium
ACGCCTTCTTTAATATCAAAAGCTGGTTTCGACATGATGATGTCATATTTAAGGGTATTCATTTTCAGCGTAGCAACCGGTATGATGTAGTTATTAAACATGAAGGCGGCGCCGCATAATACAAGCGCCGCAATAAACAGGGGCATCATAAAACGAATCAGTGGGATGCCGGCCGACTTAATGGCGACGAGCTCAAAGGTCTCCCCCAGGTTTCCGAAAGTCATGATGGATGAGATCAGGATGGCGAGGGGCAGCGCAAGCGGGATATTGAAAGCAGCCACATAACTGGTCAGTTTGGCAATGGTGACCAGATCGAGCCCTTTACCCACCATGTCATCTATATACAACCAGAAGAACTGTAGCGTGAGAACGAACAAGGTAATGAAGAACGTAGCCACAAAGGGCCCGATAAATGCTTTTAATATGAGGGTATCTAATTTTTTCATCGAACCTTTGTGGAGAGCTGTGAGCATCAGCAATCAGTAGTCAGCAATCAGAAGAAAGAATATACAACCCTGATTTCTGATACTTATTGCTGATTGCTGATGCTGATTACTGATTGCCTAAATCTTCAATAACTTAAACGTCCATGGATCAAACAAAAATACACCTTTCAGGAAACGAATTGACGCTGATGCAAAACAGTGCGTGGATTTTAACAAAGAATAGCGTCATTGAAAAGATGGGAAGTGGTTTGGGTAACCTGGCCGCACGGATGCGGCAACGTATACATGAAGGCGGGCTCATCCTGCTCGAAGAGGTGATGCAGTCAGATGCCAAAGTATCCAAAGGGGAGAAATACCAGGGACTCCCATACCTGATACTCGACTACCCCCGGGTGTTTGGCAAGGAACACATCCTGGCGATCCGAACCATGTTCTGGTGGGGAAATTACTGCAGCGTAACACTTCACGCCAGGGGCAGGTTTGTAGAAATTATCAGGGGGCGGTTAAAAGATCGGCCAGTTTCCATACCTGGTAGAGACATCTATTTATCGTATTCAGGCGACGAGTGGAGCCATGACTTGTACTCGCCTGCATACCAGGCATTACAGTCACTGATATTTGCCGAAACGATGGCAACAGGATCGGCCCCGGAGTTTTTAAAGATTTCTCTTAAAACACCGCTTGCACAATGGCAAGTGATGGAAGATGATATGTTTGATTCGTACGAGCAACTGCTGCAGTTGCTCGTACATTAGCTGCCGATGCGATGGAAGAGGTCTTTTAACTGAGAATCCCACAACTGGCTCTGGTCTTTAATTTCTTTCTTTTCCGCGAAATCCTTTACCAGCAATATCGTTTGATTGGTGACTTCCGACTTTTCTATCAGGAATTCAAAAAATTCTTCTTTCGGCGTGTGCAACCAATGAAAGCGAATGGATTTAGCATCGACACTTTCAAGTACTTCGGCCTTGTCTGTTGATCCATCCCATGAAAAGCTGAAAACCTTATCCCTTTCATCAACTTTTTCTGCGAACCATTCCTGCAATCCCGCCGGTGTACTTAAAAATTCATATAAGATCGAAGGTGAACACCTTACCGGGTATTCCAAAGTGAATAGTTGTTTTTTGCTCATCGAAGGTTCAATAATGAAAATGTTTCCAAAGAGTGCAATAATAGAAAAATATTTCATCCTGCAAAATTTTAATTATATATTCTTTGTTAAAGTGATATAATCAATAAATTAAACAAAAACGAATCTTTTATTACACTTAATATTTTAAACAGGAAAAATATTTGGATTAACGCACTGGGATAGTTAAATTGCTATGCTTACTTGCTTGCGAAATCGGCCATCCGAGACAAGAAAATCCACTATTCCGCGTTTTCAATATAACCCCTTTCCATCGTATCGAATACTAATAACCCTTAACCCCAAAGCCTTACCTATGAGTATGCGCCAACTCAAGATCACGAAATCAATTACTAACCGCGAATCCCAAAGCCTGGAAAAGTATCTGCAGGAAATTGGGAAAGTCGAATTAATCACCCCGGAAGAAGAAGTAAAATTAGCCCTTCGCATCAAACAAGGTGACCAGCGTGCGCTTGACAAGCTCACCAAAGCCAACCTCCGTTTTGTAGTATCTGTTGCCAAACAATACCAAAACCAGGGGCTTTCGCTGCCAGACCTTATCAATGAGGGCAACCTTGGCCTGATCAAAGCCGCCCAGCGGTTTGATGAAACGCGTGGATTTAAATTTATTTCTTACGCGGTATGGTGGATCCGGCAGAGCATTCTGCAGGCCCTGGCAGAACAGTCGCGGATCGTACGGCTCCCGCTCAACAAAGTGGGTTTGACCAATCGCATCCAGAAAGCCTATTCGCAGCTTGAACAGGAGTATGAAAGAGATCCTTCGCCGGAAGAACTGGCTGAAGTGCTCGAACTGGATACCGAAGAGGTCTCGGCGACGTTGGGCATCTCCGCCCGTCATGTCAGCATGGATACTCCGTTATCAGACGGAGAAGACAGTACGTTGATGGATGTACTCGAGAATCCCAATGCGGAACGTACCGAAAAAAACATTGAACACAACGAATCCCTGAAGACAGAAATCGGCCGATCGCTGACTGCGTTAACCGAAAGACAAAAAGAAGTGGTTTGCTACTTCTTCGGCATCGGCGTAGACCATCCCCTCAGCCTGGAAGATATCGGTGAACGCTTTAATCTCACCCGTGAACGCGTCAGGCAGATCAAAGACAAAGCCATCACCAAACTGAGAACAACTTCCAGATGCGGGATGCTGAGGGTTTATTTGGGATAACCCGGAACAGTTTAAACTCCCTGGTAGTATAATCTATTTCACAGTTCAAAATCCCTGTGCTAAATTTGCTCTAAAGTGAATATGACGAATCGTTATATTCACTTTATCATTTTAAATATGCAATCATTATGTTCGAAAGTTTAAGTGAACGGCTCGATACGGCCTTCAAACAACTGAAGGGTGAGGGAAGGCTTACAGAACTGAATATCGCCGCCACTGTGAAAGAGATTCGCCGTGCGCTGGTTGATGCCGATGTGAATTATAAAATAGCCAAGGAATTTACGGATAAGGTGAAAGACACCGCCATGGGCGAGAAAGTGATCAATGCAGTGAGCCCTGGCCAGTTGATGGTTAAAGTGGTGAAAGATGCATTGGTGGACCTGATGGGCGGCATCGAAAGCGAATTTGATACAAAAGGAAACCCGGCGGTAGTCCTGATCGCTGGTTTGCAGGGCTCGGGTAAAACAACTTTCAGTGGTAAACTGGCTAATTTTTTGAAAACAAAAAAAGGCCTTTCGCCGTTGCTGGTGGCCGCTGATATTTATCGCCCGGCGGCGATTGACCAGTTGAAAGTGCTGGGCAGTCAGATTAATGTAGACGTTTACAGTGAGCCAGATAATAAAGATGCGGTCAGCATCGCCCAGAATGCCATCCGCGAGGCGAAGGCGAAAAACAAAAACATTGTCATCATTGACACTGCCGGCCGTTTGGCCATCGATGAGGCCATGATGACGGAAGTAGCTGATATTAAGTCGGCCGTCAACCCGCAGGAAATTTTATTCGTGGTGGACTCCATGACAGGACAGGATGCGGTCAATACCGCGAAAACGTTTAACGATCGCCTCAATTTTACCGGGGTGGTGCTTACCAAGCTCGACGGCGATACCCGCGGTGGGGCGGCCTTATCCATCCGGTACACGGTGAACAAGCCCATTAAATTTGTCAGCAGCGGGGAGAAGATGGAAACGCTCGATGTGTTTTACCCTGAACGTATGGCCCAGCGTATCCTCGGGATGGGTGACATCACTACCCTCGTTGAAAAAGCGCAGGAACAATACGATGAGGAAAAGGCGCGCAAACTCGAAAAGAAGATCCGCAAGAACCAGTTCGATTTTGAGGACTTCAAACAGCAGCTTGACCAGTTGAAAAAAATGGGCAACCTGAAAGACCTGATGGGCATGATACCCGGGATCGGCAAAGCGGTAAAAGATATCGATATCAGTGACGATTCTTTTAAAGGCATCGAAGCTATGATTAATTCTATGACCCCGTTTGAACGGGCAAACCCGGACAGCATCGACCAGAAAAGAAGAAACAGGATCGCCAAAGGCAGCGGAAAAGACCTGCTTGAGGTAAATGCATTCATGAAGCAGTTCGATCAGATGAAACAGATGATGAAAATGATGAACAAAATGCCAATGGGTGGAAATATGGGCTTCAACAAGCGCTAGGTGTTATATATTTTTTAAGTTAATTGGTATCATTATATTTGGAAAGTTGATGTGGATCATTAACTTTGCCATCTTAATTTTTATTAAGAAACCCTATTATTCACGCATTTAAATGTCTATTTAAGATGCCAGTTAAAATGAGATTACAGAGACACGGCTCTAAAAAAAGGCCGTTCTATTTTGTCGTGGTAGCCGACGCCCGCGCTCCCCGGGATGGAAAATTTATCCAGAAAATCGGTACCTACAACCCACAAACAGTTCCTGCAAGTATCCAGTTAGATCGCCAGAAAGCATTGGAATGGCTGCACAAAGGTGCCCAGCCAACCGATACGGTTCGCCGCATTCTTTCTTTCAAAGGGGTATTATATCTGAAGCATCTGCTGCGGGGCGTAAAACTCGGTTTGTTCGATGATGCCACCGCGATGGAGAAATTTACCGTTTGGAGCACAGAACATGAAGCCCAGGTAAAACGTCGCCAGGAAGATCATCGCCGCACCCGTACACCGGGCCGCAGGGACCAGGCACCCGTTAGAAGAGTTGAAAAAAGACCGGAAGGACCTGCTACTACAGAAGGATAAACTTTTTGCGCTTATAAAAATTTACTAAACCCGGTGTACCTCACCGGGTTTTTTCATAATCAGTATCTGGATGACAAAATACAACCGTGTTGGAAAGCTGGTCGCTACATATGGCCTCATGGGCGAACTTGTTCTTAAACATGAACTGGGGAAAAAGTCTGCATTGAAAGGCCTTGAGTTTATCTTCGTGGAAGAACGAAAAGATGAGATGTTGCCCTATTTTATTCAAAGCGCAAAGATAAAAAACGACGAAGAAATTTACCTCAAACTCGAAGGATTGAACGCGAAAGAGCAGGCGCGCCGATTGGTGCAAAAAGAAGTATGGCTGACTGAAGGCGACTTTAATAAATATGCCTCCCGCTCCTCCGCCATTTCTTTACTGGGTTATCACTTGTTCGAGAACAACCAGGACCTGGGAGAAATTCTTGAAATCATCGAGCAGCCGCAACAGCTGCTCTGTCGCATCGACCTGGAGGGTAAAGAAGCCCTGATACCGTTGCATGACGAAACACTGCAAAAAATTGACAAGAAAAACCGGCGCGTTCATGTTATCCTTCCGGAAGGTCTCATGGACATCTACCGGTAACTGATATCAGCATCGGATTGTATAAAATCCGCCATCAGTTTCATCCGGTAATACAGATTGCTCATGATCAGCGATACGTTGGTCTTTACGTCATTGACTGATCCGTTGTTCATTTTTTTTATGGTCTTCAATTCGATGATTTTCTCATCGATCTTATCCATCAGTCTTTCCGCGTTCCAGCCTGCATATTTTTTATTCCGGTCGTTGTGAATGTGGGCAGGTTCAATTTTGCCGGCCTTCAGTTTGCAAAACATAAAGTTCGCGTCCACCGCATGGTGAATGGCCTCGTTGCCCAGGCAGTCGATCATTGCATCGTAGGGTACCTTGTTTACAAATCCATTTTTAAATACGTTCAAATTATCACGCAATTCCATGATAACCTGCTTTTTCTGCACGTCATTCGTTTGTGATTTCCGGTAGAGAAAATCAATGATGTCTTTCAGCGGGGATATTCCGACTTTTAACCATTCGAGATTCATACCTTAAAACTACCCAATCCATACAATGAAAAGATTACTAATTTACTAAAATATTTAGTA
>JBBSSY010000235.1:0-5907 GCA_038241595.1 Chitinophagales bacterium
TTCAACGAAGTGGACATGAGCCGCATTATGGAACTGCGTACAAAAAACAAAGAAGCATTCAATAAAAAACACGGTGTTAACCTCGGCTTCATGAGTTTCTTTACCAAGGCGGTCTGTTATGCCTTGCTGGAATGGCCGTCCGTGAATGCATACATAGACGGCGATGAAATCATTTATCACGATTACTGTGACATCTCCATCGCGGTTTCCGCGCCCAAAGGTTTGGTGGTGCCGGTAATTCGCAACGCGGAAAGCCTGAGCATGGCCGAGATTGAAAAGAAAGTGGTCGAGCTGGCTGGTAAGGCAAAAGAAAACAAACTCAGTATGGCAGAGATGCAGGGCGGCACCTTTACCCTGACCAATGGTGGTGTATTTGGCTCCCTGATGAGTACCCCGATCATAAATATTCCCCAGTCTGCTATCCTGGGCATGCATAAAATCCAGGAGCGGCCAATTGCCGTTAACGGGCAGGTGGTGATTAAACCCATGATGTACCTCGCCGTTAGTTATGATCACCGCATCATCGACGGCCGCGAGTCGGTTAGCTTCCTGGTACGGGTGAAAGAATTGCTCGAAAATCCTGAATTGTTATTGTTTGGTAAAGATCCCCTGAAAGCACTGCTTGAATTATAATTAGCGATATTTTTAAATATTGCTGACGCCATGGGTTGTAGTATGCAGTTTGTAGAAATTGCGTACATTTCCTATTTTAGGCGTCAATAATATTTCCGATATTTATCCGTTCATGATAAATATCCTTTAAAAAGTCTTAACCAGTTTAAAGACTTATATGCAAGCCCTAAGTGCCGTTATCATTACTTACAATGAAGAGCATAACCTAAGCCGCTCTTTGGCTAAACTCACTTGGTGTGATGAGATTGTAGTTGTTGACAGTGGAAGTACAGATAGAACGTTGGAAATCTGTGAGTCCTATGGCTGCAAGGTATATTATCGTTCATTCGACGGCTACGGCATGCAGAAACAATACGCGGTTTCGTTGGCAAAAAACAAGTGGATCCTTTGCCTGGATGCCGACGAGGTGTTATCAGATGGGCTCGTCATTGAATTGCAACAGGTGATGGAGAATCCTACCGTCGATGGCTACCTGGTCCCGTTGACATTTGTTTTTATGGGAAAGGAATTCAGGCATGGAAAAGAAGCATGGCGATATTTCCTGCGACTGTTTAACAAAGAAGTAGGAAATTTTGACGACCGTAAAGTGCACGAAAAGATCGTGCTGGGCGGCGAAAAGAAAAAATTGCAGAACAATATTCTTCATTACAGCTACCGCAACATCTCCCAGTATTTTGATAAATTCAATAAATATTCCAGTTACGGTGCAGAGATCTCTTACCACCAGGGCAAGCACAGATCGCTGTTTATGATCATCACTGCGGTGCCATTAAACTTCCTGAAATATTATTTTCTCGAGCTTAATTTCATGAATGGTATCAGCGGCTTTTACTGGTCAACATTTAACGCCTTCTATCATTTTGTCAAATACATCAAGCTCAAAGAGATCCATGAGAAAATGGACGAATTGAAAAAGCTTGGTATTGACCACCTACCTTATATAGATATTGAACCCGAGTATCAACCGGCACAGTCTGTCCAGAAACCGGTGGAAAAAATAATCGCTGAGGAGCCGGCAAAAATCTTCAACTGATGGTTTACTGGTGGATACCGGCCGGACTAGGGTCGCTGTGGTATGTTTTCGAGAAGTACCAGCGTCTGAAGAACGGTTTGCCCGTGCTCATGTATCACAATGTAACGGCGACGGGTACCTCAAACGCCATGACGGTGTCAACCACGCAACTGGAGAGCCAGTTTGAACACCTGGTTTCCGAAGGGTACACGACTATTTTTCTCAGCGACCTCCTGCAATACGTTTATGGCCACACGCCCCTGCCGCCGAAACCAGTCCTTATTACCTTTGATGACGGTTATAAGAATAACGGCACGCTGTTATACCCTTTGCTGCAACAATATGGTTTGAAAGCGAATATTTTTTTAATCGCAGGATTTATCCGATATACCGATTCATCATCTGGTGAAAAAGAAAACGGGTTTTTAACTGTGGACGAGATCCGCCGGATGGATAGTAACATCATCCAGTTCGGTCTTCATTCGTTTGAGCATGCCAGTTATAATGATTTATCGATACAAGAGATCGAGCGGGATGTAGAACATTGTACCGGGCGCCTGCAGGCAATGGGTATTCCCTACCAACCCTGCCTCGCATATACTTATGGCGCTTTTCCAAAAAAGGATGCGGTCAAACGCAACCAGTTATTCAACATGCTGCAAAAAAAAGGTATCCTGCTTGCCTTCCGCATCGGCAACCGCCTCAATACTTTTCCGTTGCGGAGCAAGTACCTCATACAACGCATCGACGTAATGGGCGATGAAACACTGGCAGTCTTTAAAAGAAACCTCAAACGCGGAAGAAAAATTCTTTGAGCCGGTGATGCAGGCAGGCTAATTGGCTATCTTCACCGTATGAGCCGCTGGCATTCCTATCTTAAAACAGCAGAAAAAATCATATTAAACAACAGCGGTAAGATTCCGTTGGCAGAGTGGCTGAAAGAGTACTTCCGCCTGAACAAACAGATGGGCTCAACGGATCGAAGGATCGCTGCAGATCTTGTTTACAGCTATTACCGGCTTGGCCACGCCGCCGGAGGTATCCCTATCGCGGAAAGAATAATGATCGGCTCCTTTTTGTGCAGCCCACATGCGGGTCAATTGTTGCAGGAGCTTCGGCCCGAATGGGTATTGCCGTTGCAGGCGTCCCTCGATGAACGGCTGGATTTCATCACGGCGCATGTACCTGAATTTGTGCCGGGCGGTATCTTTCCCTGGAAAAAGCATTTAAGCGATGGACTTGATCCTGACAAATTCAACCGTTCGTTCCTCGTGCAGCCCGATCTTTTTTTACGTGTGCGCCCTGGACGAAAACAGCAGGTGGTTGACAAATTAACCCACGCCGGACTGCCATTTGAATGGCTCACAGATGACTGCATCGTGCTGCCCAACTCAACCAAAATCAATGATGTTATCGCGGTGGATGCAGATGCAGTGGTGCAGGACTACAGTTCACAAAAGGTGGGAGCGTTTATGAACCTGGCGCTGTCCGAAGCGGGTATGGGTGCTTCGGTGTGGGACTGTTGCGCGGGCAGCGGCGGTAAATCAATCATGGCACATGATCTTTTACCCTCGATCCATCTAACGGTTTCGGATGTACGATTACCAATCCTGCAGAATCTGACAGCCCGTTTTGAAAAGGCAGGTATTTCCGGTTATAAAACACTCTTGGTCGATCTCACCCATACCATTCCAGACGTTGATGAGGAATCCGTTGACTGCCTGCTGGCCGACGTTCCCTGTACCGGCTCCGGTACATGGTCCAGGACACCGGAGCAACTGTATTTTTTTGATGAATCACGGATCGCCTATTATGCGCAATTGCAACAGCGTATTGTCAGCCGGGCAATGCCCGCATTGAAGAAGGGCGGTTTGTTGGTATACATTACCTGTTCTGTTTTTCGCGACGAGAACGAGCGGATGGTCGCTTTTTTACAAGACCAGTTTCCGCTTGAACTGGTAAAAATGGAATTGCTCACAGGGTATGAGATGAAGGCGGACAGCATGTTTGCTGCGATATTGAGGAAAGTTTAAGGTGCCCCATACCCAGAATCACTTCCCCTTCACCACCTTCCCCGAATACAACACTTTACGGTTGTCCCTGACTGTTATAATGTACATGCCTGCCGCCAGGCCGCTGGCGGGAATGGTGTGTGCCACCAGGCCGCCGGCCGTTTGCGTTTCATAATAATAGAGACGCTGGCCGGCTGGCGAATACAGGGAGATACTCATTTTTTGTGATTGCCGGGATTGTACCCGCACGTTGATCGTTTGCATAAAAGGATTCGGTGCGATGGCAATACCGGTGGTTGCGGAACAATTTCCTGGAACGGTAAAAGAGGTGTCCAGCACGATAATCGTTGTATCCACAAGAAATTGTTTGATGCGGTATTGATAGGCCGCTGGCAGGGAGGAAACCAGTGCATCGGTAAACGTGTAGTTATTGCTGGTGAAGCCTCTTGATTTCCCCTTTATGGAAGCGATGGTCTGAAAACTTGTTTCGGTTCCCGATCTTCTTTCAAGGTCATAGTGCATGGTCTCGTTGTCGGTACCTGACCAGGAGATAACGCCGGAGCAATTGACAGGTGTTACCTGTCCCTTAAAACTTTTTGCCGCCAGGATGGAGAAGGCCTTCTTAAAGTCAGGGATGCCGTAGCCATATCTGTCGTCGGGACTGGCATGGCGGTCGGCACTTTGTTGTACTGCGTCCATGATCTGCATGTTTGAAAAGGCGGGGAAGGCCTGCCAGAGACAGGCGATCAGTCCGGCCATATTGGGATTGGCATATGATGTTCCACTGCCTGCGGAAACCGAGCCATCGAGTCCGGCGATGATGGTGCCCTGGCCGACCGATACGATGTTTGGTTTCCGTTTACCGGCGCCATTAGGTCCCCAGCTCGAAAAGGCAGCGATACGCCCATTAATATCTACTGCGCCAACGGCCACTACGCTGTCACCATCAGCCGGGCAGGCGATAAATTTTGCATCACCGGTTTCTGCGCCGGAGTTGCCGGCGCTGTTCATAACGATCATTCCTTTTTTTGCAGCCAGGTCGGCACCGATGGTGATGATGGCCGTATTGCCGTTGCGCTGTAAGAAGGTGTGGTTATACACCGGGTTGTCGAAATCAGCATACCCCAGTGAGGAGGAGATCATGTCGGCGCCGGCGCTGTCTGCCCGTTCTGCGGCAGCCACCCAGTTCTGTTCTTCGACCAGGTATTCACTGCCTGCGTCTTCGGTTCGGTATAGATAAAAAGCAGCATGCGGGGCCGATCCTACCATGGCGCCGGGCCGGTTGGTGGCCATGATGGAAAAGCAGTACATGCCGTGCGAATTGTCTTCATTGACGCTGGCCTCGTTGGCGACAAAATCCCATTCTCCCAGTACCCGGTTTTGCAGGCGCACGCTGTCGAACGCCGGGTTTGTTTTATAGCCGAAAAATCCGGCGTCGAGGATGGCGATGTGTACGCCTGTTCCGCTAAAACCCTGGTTGTGCAGGTATTCGCCGTTGTGAATATGTATTTGATCAATTGTATTTCCGTAATTAAGGCTGTTGGCGGTTGTAGCAGAAAGGCGGTTCACGGCTGGAATAGACGCCGTTACCGGCTCGGGGGAAAATGGGATCACTTGTCCGGTGCCTGGGAGCCGAGGCGCCAGTGAGAAAGTATTTTTTACAAAAGGCAAAGCCTTTATAGTGATGAGGGCCTGTGCATCGGTTGTTCGGATGCACACCTGGTTTAGCCATTTGGAAACATTCAGGATGACCACATTTGGTATGGCGGCGATGGCCTGCAGGTAGGCGGCAGAAACCGGCAAGTCGGAGGAGTCGATCTGAATGTGCTGTTTGGTTCTTCTTTCAACGGCGCGGGGGGATAGAAAGCCTGAGGGGTTGGCAATGGTTCCGCTGGTTCCTCTCTTATCTTTCAGCATGATGAGAGAACGTGATTGTGCGGAAGCGGCGAAGGTGACAATCACGAGGAAGAACGCGACCAGGGTATGGGGTATGGGGTATGAGGTATGAGGTATGGGGTATAGGGTTAGGAGATATCGGAATCTACTTCTTACACTGGTTCGGTCACTTGCAATCATTCAATGATGTTGTTGATCTTTTAAATCAGGATGACCGTTTGAAACGGATTTTTTTTAGGGGGTTATCGTTTTGAAACAGAAAAGATTTCTTCGCCCATACCCCAAACCCCAAGCCCCCTACCCCACAAATATGCCCCACCCACACCTGCGTCACTTAAAAACCTGAATAAAAAA
>JBBSSY010000236.1:0-5900 GCA_038241595.1 Chitinophagales bacterium
CAGCTCATAGAAAAAGGAATTTTTAATTTTCCGTTACCGATCAAGCAAGGCAGCATCTCGTTTGCCCACACCTTTCAGGACATAGAAGAGACGCTGGAGAAAACAAGTATGTTGCTTGAGACGCAGGGCAAAAGAATCAAACAAACGCAGATATAGCACTACATCTAGAATTTATATATGAAGATCACCTCCATAGAAACATTGGTGTGCCATGCCAGGATGCGCAATTGGATATTCGTTAAAGTGTTAACCGACCAGCCCGGGTTATGGGGTTGGGGAGAAGCCACACTGGAATGGCATACCCGATCGGTAGTGGGCGCCGTCGAGGACATCTCACAGTTACTAATAGGCGAAGATCCGCGGCGCATAGAATTTATCTGGCAAATGATGTATCGTCAACATTTCTGGCATGGGAACGGCATCGTGAGAGGTACCGCCATATCGGGCATCGACATCGCGCTATGGGATATCGTCGGCAAGATCCACAATGTTCCCTGCCACCAGGTTATGGGCGGCCCGGTACGGGATTATATCCGACTCTACTGCCACCTCGGCGGCGGCAAGATGGAAGATTTTTACCAGACCAAACCGGATGATGCAAACCGGTTCGGGGAACTGGCTGCGGCTGCCGTGGCTGATGGCTTTACCGCCTTTAAGTCGATGGCGGTACCTGAAACGATGCCCCTGGAGGGATTGAAGCCGATACGATATGCGGAAGCCTGTGTACAGGCCATGCGCGAAGCCGTAGGGGATGACATTGACATCATGGTAGACTGCCACGCACGGCCCAGCCCGAGAATGGGGTTACAATTTGCGCAGGCCCTTGAACCGTATGGACTGTATTTTTTTGAAGAACCCTGCTGGCCAGAGGTCGCAGATGATATTGCCGCGATACAACACGCAGTAAAAACGCCCATTGCTACCGGGGAAAGACTGGTGGGCATCCATGCTTTCCATAACTTGCTGGAGAAAAAAGCCGCAAGCGTCATTCAACCGGATATCACGCATTGCGGCGGAATAACCGAGAGCAGGCGCATCGCAGCACTCGCGGAAACGTACCGGGTTTCCATGGCACCGCACAACCCGCAGGGACCCGTAAGTACCGCGGCTTCTCTTGAATTTGGCTTTGCCACGCCTTCCTACATCATTTGCGAAAGTGTTCAACATGATGTGCCCTGGAGGGATGCCATAGTCAGCGAAGGCTTTACTGTCGAGAAAAAAGGAAGGCTGGTTCGGCCCAATCAACGGGCGGGACTAGGCATCGAAATAAATGAAGTGGAAGCAAGAAAACATCCCTTTGAACAGGAAGTATTGCAACGAACTTTTTATAAAGACGGCAGCGTAGGCGACTGGTAAAAAACATGACAACTACCCAACATAAATTGTTTGAAAATCAAACAGCCATCATCACGGGCGGACTGGGCGACATTGGTCGTGCCACCGCACTGAAATTTGCGAAGCAGGGCGCAGCCATTGCTTTATGCGACCTCAAACCAGACGCTGCGGCCCTGGAGTTTGTGGCGACAATAAAGGGTTACGATGTGCCCTGTGCATACAGCCAGGTCGACGTGTCAGACGCAGCAGCAGTGCAGGCATGGATAGATGCAACCGCGCAATCGCTGGGTACACCATCCCTGATCATTGCCAACGCGGCAATCGTAACACTGGCAGGCATCCTTGACATTACCCCCGAACAGTGGGCAAAGGAATTGGCGGTGAACCTGAACGGCGCTTTTTATTTTTCCCGGCATGCCGCTTTGCGTCTACGGGAAAATAACAGCCCAGGCAGGATCGTGTTTGTGGGCAGCTGGGCGGGATCTTCCGTACACGCACATATCCCTGCCTACTCCGTGTCGAAAGCCGCCATGAGCATGCTTTGCAAATGCCTGGCACTCGAAATGGCACCCCACCGCATCCTGGTAAACGAAATTGCACCCGGGTACGTCGACGCAGGATTGAGTGGCCGGTTGTGGGAAAACAATCCAGGCCAGCTTGAAAAAGCACGGGAGCAAGTGCCTGTAAAAAAAATCATGACCGCCAAAATGGTTGCTGAACAGATTCTCTACCTCTGTCATCCGCAAAATGAGCACATGACCGGTTCTACCTTACTCATGGACGGCGGTCTTTCCCTGCGCTAAAAAACTGATTATTGATCATGGCCTGAACCTGCTGTTATTATGGAAATAAATCACTATGTACATATGCATCCATCTTTCCAGGGTGTTATAGGTGTTGCTCAACAGGATATTACGCCCCCTCCCGGCATCTATTCAAGGAACTGGGGCGCGTCTGCCTACGACATGGCGGAGGGCATTCACCAGCCGCTAACGCTCACCTGTATACGTTTTCAACAGGAAGACGGCAAGAAGCCACTGATACTGATTGGCGCGGATCTAGGCTGGTGGAAAAATTCGGAAGACGAATGGGCGCTTAGGCGTCAACTACTGGAAGCGTTTAACCTGGAGCCCTCGCAACTGATGTTCTGTTTATCGCATACCCACGCCGGACCAGGTATATGCAGCGATGATGCGGCCAATCCCGGCGGCCACTTAATCAAAGGCTACCTGGATCATATCCTCGAGCGGAGCATCCGCGCAATCAGCGAATCACTCACCTCGGCAAAAAAGGCCACACTTACCTGGCACTACGGAAAATGCGACCTGGCGACCAACCGGGATCTACCCCAGCCTGAAAAGAACCGGGTGGTGGTCGGCTTCAATCCGGATAAAGCCGCCGACGATACGCTGCTGGTTGGTCGGATCACGGATGAAGAGGATAATATTTTTGCCACCATTGTAAACTATGCCTGCCATCCGACCACGCTGGCCTGGGAAAACCGGCTGATCTCCCCCGACTACATCGGGTCTATGCGTGAGCTGGTTCAACAGCAAACCAACGCCCCTTGTTTATTCCTGCAGGGCGCTTCCGGCGAACTGGCACCAGCGGAACAATACTCGGGCCAGACCGGGCTCGCGGAGACGCATGGACGCAGATTGGGGCATGCCGTACTTTCCACGCTGGAAGCCATGCTGCCTCCCGGCCGCCAGTTGTCGTTCCGTAACGTTGTTGAGTCAGGCGCTCCGCTGGCGATCTGGGCCAGGTCTGCATTTCCCCCCAACACTACCCTCCGCGCACAACGATTAGACGTACATCTGCCTTTAAAATCACTACCAACACTCAGCGAAATCGAAGCTCAATGGGCACAGTGTAATGACCGCGTAATGAAAGAAAGGTTCGGACGACAGCGGGGTATTATAAAAGCCGTTGGCGACGGGGAAACGTCGGCAATCGGCTGTTGGATCTGGCAACTGGGCGACTCTTTTCTGATTGGCCAGCCTAATGAAGCATACTCGCAATTTCAGCTGGACCTTCGCCGGCACCTGGCGCCTTATGCCGTTGGGGTAATCAACGTGGCAAACGGCCACATCGGCTATCTGGCACCGGAAGTTTTATATGATGAAAATATTTACGGCGTGTGGCAGTCACCATTTGCGCAAGGTGCTTTGGAATTATTGATCAACGAAACAAAAAGAGTTGCGCAGGAAATGATGAATCCTGCAAACGTAATCTAACCCACATGAAGTCAAATTTTAGCACGCTCGACACGTTGATCTTTGCCGTTTATATTATCGGAATTGTGGTATTGGGGTTATATGCCTCACGCAAGAAGCTACGTACAAAAAGGGATTACTTCCTGGCCGGTGACAAATTGCCGTGGTGGATGATCGGCGGAAGCATCATTGCAGCAAATATCAGTAGCCACCAACTCGTTGGTGTAATGGGCGTAGCCTATACCGATGGCTTTGTAGCGGTGGTTATTGAATGGGGCGCGATACTAATCGGGTTCAACGTATTGCTTTGGGTATTTCTACCCTTTTACCTGAGGAACGGCTTTTACACCATGCCCGAGTTTTTGCAGAAACGCTTTGGCGGTGCGGCCCGAACAACCTATTCGATCCTTGTACTGCTGACGTATATATTTGTGGAGATCAGCGCCGTACTGTATCTCGGCGCCATATCACTGCACACCTTGCTGGGCATTCCGATGGTGACCAGCGTGTTGTTGCTTGCGATCACTACCGGTATTTATACCATCGCCGGCGGATTTAAAGCCGTTATCTGGACCGAAATGGTTCAACTCGGTGTACTGACCCTGGGGATGGTGGCGTTGTCATATTATACCATCGATGCGGCCGGCGGTTTTGATGCGGTAATGGCCACCAGCAAGGACTGGAAACTCATGCGCCCGGCCAGTGACCCCAATTTTCCCTGGACCATGTACCTGGGCGGCCTGTTGTGTATCAGCGTTTTTTACAATGCCACCAACCAGTTTATTGTTCAGCGTACCCTGGCCGCCAAAAGCGAATGGCATGCCCGTATGGGTGTTGTTTTCGCCGATTATTTAAAATTCCTCATACCCCTTTTTATTATCGTTCCGGCGCTTGTTGCACCCAAGTTGTTTCCGAATCTTGAAAAACCCGACCTGCTGTTTTCTACCCTGGTTAAAAACCTGCTGCCGAGTGGTTTGGTCGGTTTGGTCATGGCCGGACTCATTGCCGCGGTGATGTCGCATCTTTCCGGCGCCATTAATTCATGCACCACGATCCTGACGATTGATGTGTACCTCCCCTATTTCAAGCCCGATGCCTCGGAAAAGCAGTCCGTGCGTTTCGGGAGAATGTCAGGGGTGCTCATTATCCTGTTGGGCATTGCTTGTACCAGCCTGCTTTTCATGTATTCGGAAAAACCAATCTTTTTATACCTGTTGAATGCGTATGGTTTATTTACACCGGGCATCGCAACGATGTTCCTGCTCGGGATACTGTGGAAACGCACGACACACGCCGGTGCCGTCACCGCTGGAATAATCACGATCCCTTTATCGCTGTTTATGGAATTCCTGTTTCCTGCGATGCCATTTTTCAACCGCACCGGTATCGTGTTCTGGAGCTGTATGGCCTTATGCGCAGGCATCAGCCTCTTTACAAAACCAAAACCGGAGTCGGAATTGGTCGGGTTGATATGGAACAAGGAAAGTTTGTCGCTACCGCCTGATCAACGGGCGCAGCAAAGAGGCCTTCGCAACCCGTTTATCTGGTGGGCCATTGTTACCGCGGTAATCTTGTATTTTTATATCAGGTATGCGTAACAGACTTCTTTTTTAAAATAATTAATCCGTTGTGGCATGCCATAACCTGCAGGACTAATGGCCACCCCATTCCTTAAGCCATTCGGGGTATCGTTGTAGCACTTCTTCCGGTGCATTGGTATACCAGCTGTACCCATTGCGACGTTCATAGCCGATCCCCGGCAAGCGTTTTTTTCTTGATCCCGTCGCGGTCACAGAAAAACGGTTGTTCCGAACCCAGATCATAAAAATGGGCCCACATTGTGGGTGCGTTTTTTATCTTCAACAAGTACCCGGTCTTTTTTCCTTCAGCGTTTGTGATCGACTTCAAGCGGATGCCTTCCACTTAATGCGATTTAAACCAGGCAACGCAATCTTTTCGCCCGGATGATCGATAGCCATCAGCATCAATACAATGCCCACCGATTCCGAACCACTAAAACAGGCGAGCTCATAGGCACGGGCGTTTGCAGGAGCAAGTGTTTCTCATGATGCTGGGCACACCACACCGTTGGTTTATTATTGACCACGATCTGCGTCCTAAGAAAACAATCAATCCCCCTATCAAACGCTTTTTGGGCCTGTGCTTTTACATCATCGCCAATTTTAAGCGCATCAAATTCTTTGCTGCCGTTAAACAGATCTCTAAGCAGCCTCATGGTGTTAACCATCGCATCATCGTTGTAGGTGATGTGCATAGAATAAGGAACCGTCTTATCCAGAAGCACTTCATCGGCAGCATCTTTAACCGGGAAATACTGCGGCCATCCAC
>JBBSSY010000237.1:0-5899 GCA_038241595.1 Chitinophagales bacterium
ATTGTTCGTAGCAGGGATAACAGAAGGCTGATGGATGGCGGAAAGTTGTTCGAGCGGCTGGCGGCAGAACCTGTTCAAGGCAGCTATACAATTGATGTGGTGAAGGATATTCATAAGGGCGTACAAAAAAGAAAGGCGCGGGTAGAGGTAAGATTTTGCCAGGCAGGCATTTTAAAACCCAAGAATGTTAAAACAGCCGGGCTGGCAAATCATGTGTCTCTTCACGTAGTTGAAGTACGAGAAATTGACGGTCCTACATCTGGCGGTATATTATGGAGAATACTCACCACTCATGTTATACGTACCTATGAGCAGGCCGTTGATATTGTCAATAAGTACAGGCAGAGATGGCATATAGAGCAAATATTTAGATTATTGAAAACCAAAGGCTTCCAAATAGAATCCAGTGAACTGGAAACAGGATGGGCCATAAGAAAACTTACCGTGATGATAGCAAACGCGGCCTTACGTGTCATGCAATTGCGAATGGCACATGCCAACGAGGAAAGTCAACCAATAGAGGAGGTGTTTGATGAAGAAGAAATCAAATGCCTTCAAGCTGCCAATAACAGCGTGCAAGGAGCTACAAAGATATTAACCAATAACAACCCTCCTGGAAAGCTGTCATGGGCCGCCTGGATAATTGGTCGTCTTGGGGGATGGAAACCTTATGACAGATACCGACCACCAGGACCAATCATCTTAAAAAGAGGACTGGAAAAATTTGACATGATGTATCTGGGATGGAAAATGGCCCACCGAAAAGATGTGTCCTAACGGTAGCCTGAAAGGAGGGGAAACCCGCGTCTATTATTTTCATCTCACTCATCTGCTCCAAGCCTGGAAACCCGACTAGCACTGTCATTCAACACATCCTGTCTACTTCACCGCATTGCTCAAATACAAAGCCAGCGCATTCACGCTGTCCGCCAGCACCCCAATCTGCTGCTGCGCTTCTTTCCATTCCCTTTGTTCGATCGCTTCGCGGATACCAGGCAATGTTTTCACGCCGTATCCGGTGTAAAAGCCGGGCGCATAGATGGTGTGTTTATACCACGCACGCCTCGGCAAACCGGCCGGCGCCAACAGCTGTTGTTCTGCCTGGTAGAGCGCTTTATTGATTGACTCAAGCTTCACACTGCCTGTTTTCTCCTTTGACGTAATGTCCGCAACCTGGTTGGCGCTTTTTTCGAGCGCAAGCATCGCATTCTGTACGGGTGAGAAATCGAGGTATGGAACGTCTTTTTTTGTCGCGGGAACTTTTAGCGATTTGGTGGGATCATTCCCCATCTCGTAACGTTTAGATAGGATAACCTGGTTGGTTACCGCAGTATTTTCCCGGTATTGATCAGTAAACGCAATCAATTCCTTAATATATCCATTAATGGTTTTATGCAGGCTGCGGTAATCGAAAGGCAGGATGCTGGCGTTGGCAAGCCGGAGCGTATAACGACCGGCGGTCTCCGCGAGCATAACGCCATATTGAAAACCGGAATCTTTGAACCGGTTATAATCGTCAAAGGAATCATAGATCGAATGATATTCTCCGCCCGGGTCTTCGCCGCCGAAACCTATATTTAAGGATGGCACGCCGAGGTGTTGCAGGAAGGAAGAGTAATCGGAACCCGAACCCAGTGCACTGAGTGCGAAACCCTTGCGGTCCATAATCTCTTTCTGTGCTTTGGCGGTAGTCGCCTGGATGATACCACTTGCCTTTTTGCGCTCCAGCAACGATACCTGCGTTTGCGGGTCCTTCAGTTCTGAAGCAATCTCGGTGGTAAGTGTCTCAAGCGCATGCGATCCCCCCGCATCCAGGAAGCCACGTCCGTTGCCATCTGAATTAATATAGGCAACGGCTTTTTGCTGGAGTTCGCTGGCATGGTCCTCAACCCATTCGGTAGACCCGAGTAAGCCTGGTTCTTCGCCATCCCAGGCACAAAATACCAGGGTCCGTTGTGGTTTAAAACCTGTTTTAACCAGTGCGCCAATGGCTTTGGCCTCTTCGAGCATGGCGGCCAGTCCGCTAACCGGGTCGCCTGCGCCGTAGACCCAGGCGTCGTGGTGGTTGCCGCGGATCACCCACTGGTCGGGGTACTTACTGCCTTTTATTTTCGCGATCACATCATAAGCCGGGCGCATTTTCCAGTCGAAACTGAGTTTTAGATGTACCATCGTTTTTCCCGGCCCGATATGATAGGTAATTGGAAGCGCGCCGCGCCAGTCGTCTGGCGCCACGGGCCCCTGCAGGGCAGCGAGCAGCGGTTGTGCATCGTGGTAGCTGATCGGCAGTACCGGAATTTTTAACAGGTTGGTGGCTTCGGAACGCTCGAGCCGGGTGGCCTGGTCGGTGGCACCCACACCGGGCGTCAGGGGGTCACCGGGGTAGATGACCATATCCATGATAGAACCCCGCTGCACGCCGAACTCATTTTTGAAAGGCCCTTGCGGGTAAACATCTCCCTGGTAGTAGCCGTCTTCCTTCGGATCGGAATATATAATGCATCCGATCGCGCCATGTTCCTGCGCTACTTTTGGTTTGATGCCGCGCCAGGAGCGCCCGTACCGCGCGATTACGATCTTGCCCTTCACAGAGATGCCAAAACGATCCAGTTTTTCATAATCCTCGGGCAGGCCAAAGCCCACGTAAACGAGTTCAGCGGTGACATCGCCGTCTGCGCTCCAGCAATTATAGGTAGGCAGTTGCCCGGGCTGCCCCGAGCTGGCGTCCTGTTTAAGCGCAGGCTCCTTTAACAACGCCGTATATTTTTTCGGACTGGTCATTTCCAGTATACGCGTAAGCGGCGTTGGAAACAGCACTTTATAGGTATCGATGGCCACTTCAAAACCGTAGCTTCTGAATTTTTCTGCTACCGCCATGGCCACCGCTGCACCGCCGGGGGAACCAATATGATGAGGAACTGCAGACAGTTCTTTGATGTTTTTCCCGATATTTTCGCTGCTGAGTAACCCATCAAATCTTTTTTCCAATTCTTTTTGCTTTACCGAACCGGCAGTATCGAAACCGCTCAACACCGAGGGTTGCGCCTTAATTAACTGTAAAAAGAACACTAAAAAAGCAACGCCGACGATTAGATGTTTCATATCTTAAATATAAGAAAATTAGGAAAGTGGCAATGATTAACACAACCATAAACGATAACTACCAACAGTAAGCTTTTTTTTCATACATTTGCAACATTCATATACGCTCTCTCTAAGCAGACTCGATAATCTTCATTCCTACCAAGCTTCATCAAGTCATTTGATGAGCAGCATATACACAATCAGTCTTTTCATATTCTTTGGGGGGATTGTTATTCATTTTATCTAAAAATACATTCATTGACATTCGAAAATTTAGACATCATTGAGCCCATATTAAAGGCGCTCAAAGCAGAAGGTTATACAACACCTACCCCGATCCAGGAACAATCCATCCCGATCGTCCTCGACCGCAAAGACCTGCTGGGCTGTGCCCAAACGGGCACCGGCAAAACAGCCGCATTCGCGATTCCCATCTTACAAATATTACAGCAGGAAAAAACCGGTGGTGCACACCAGATCAAAGCCCTCATTCTTACGCCAACACGTGAACTCGCCATCCAGATCGATGAAAGTTTCGCCGCTTATGGCAAGTTTCTCGGTTTAAAACACCTCGTAGTTTATGGTGGTGTTTCCCAGGTTCCACAAATCAACTCGTTGAGAAACGGTGTAGATATCCTGATCGCCACACCGGGTCGTTTGTTAGACCTTATTGAACAACGTTATATCAGTTTACAGCATATCAGCCTGTTCGTGCTTGATGAAGCCGATCGAATGCTCGATATGGGTTTCATTCATGATGTAAAGAAAATCATCGCGAGGCTTCCGGCAAAACGCCAGACACTGTTCTTTTCCGCTACGATGCCTTCTGAAATTTCAGGTCTGGCAGATTCAATCCTGCGTAACCCCGAAAAAGTGGCCATCAATGCGGTTTCTTCCACGGCAGAAAAGGTATCGCAGTCGCTGTATTATGTGAACCGCAACGACAAACGTTCGCTGCTGCTCCATTTACTGGAAGACAAAAGCATCCAGAGTGCGCTGGTATTTACCCGCACAAAACATGGTGCCGATAAACTAACCAAGGACCTGCAACGTGCCAATATCACTACCGCGGCTATCCATGGCAACAAATCACAGTCTGCCAGGCAGAGTGCCCTCAACCAGTTCAAACTTGGGCGCATACGCGTACTGGTTGCTACGGACATCGCTGCCCGTGGCATTGACGTGGAAGATTTATCACACGTAATCAACTACGAATTGCCAAATATTCCTGAAACCTACGTGCACCGGATCGGGCGTACCGGCAGGGCAGGGCAAAGTGGCATCGCGATTTCATTTTGCGATGGCGAAGAACGACCATTCCTGCGTGATATCAACAAGCTGATCAGCCTGGCGATACCGGTTATTGAAAATCACCCGTATCATATGGGAAAGTCCATCACTGCGCCAAGCCAGTTGCTGCAACGCAATGCTCCGCAAAGACCGCAGAATAATAACTTTCCCCGTGAAAGAAGTTATCGCAGTTCACAGCCAGTCAACAACAGGGGTTTGTACAACAACTAATTACTGGTTTAATTTTATAATGATGCGCCCAAATTTTTGGGCGCATTTTTTTTACACGAAGGCACAAAAGGTTACCACCACCTGATGAAGTCTTTATTTAATTGTGGCTTCCTGAAGATAATCAAGGAGCGGAAGTTGAGCAGCGAGTAATTTAATCCTGGCTTCGTCAAGGCTATACCACGCGCCTTTGTCGACTTCCGGGAAATTCTGGAACTTATTCGAACGGGGTGGCCACTCCAGGCTGAACAGGTTTGATCGTAGTTCCTCCGGATCAATGTCGCCTGCTACCGCCCATGCATAAACGATTTTTCCGCCCGGTTGTTTTATAGGGGTTAGTGCGATAAATTCACCGGAAATTGATTGACCGGTTTCTTCGAGAAATTCCCGTTTTGCAGCCGCCAGCGGATCTTCATCAGCGGTAAATTCGCCTTTGGGAATGGTCCAGGCACCGGCGTCTTTCTTTTTATAAAATGGTCCGCCGGGATGGACGAGGAATACTTCCAGGCTGGCATTTATCCCGCGGTATAATAAAATTCCTGCACTTTGTTTGGGCACGATAACATTTTGTAATGAATCTACAACAGTTCATTCACCAGCGTGAGCGTTTTCTTTCGAGACCAGGCCGGGTCTGACGCTTCCAGGATACCTTCCGGCGCCAAAATCAGGGAGGTGTTATTTTCTTTCCACCAGCTGGAACGGGCAAGTTCGTTAAATGCCAACACGCCAATGACATAATTACGACCTGCTTCGGCATGCCATTCTTCGATCCATTCAAATTTTTCGCGCGGTATCAGCGTCCACTCATCGAAACTTACATATGCCCGCACGTAAAAGTCATTGCTGAGTTCCTGCGGAACATGGTGGTATAATTTCTTGTATTCGTACCTGTATTGATAACGCAACGCAGAAAGGTCACTGAGAATGGCTGAACCGGTGGGCAGACTGCCCGCCCCCTTTCCGTAGAAAAATTGTTTTTCCGCGAAGCCGCTCTCTATCACCACGCCATTGTATTCATTTTTTACAAAAGCCAGCGGATCTTCATTGTTGATAAATTGCGGCAGTACAAATGCGGCAATGCGGCCGTTGTGTAATTTTTTTGCCTGCGCCACCAGTTTGATCTGGCAGTTTTTTTCGGCAGCCACATCGGCGTCGCCCGCCTGGATGTGCTGGATGCCGTTAAAGACGAGTTCACCGGGATCAACCACGATGCCATACGCGTGCGTCAGCAGGAAGGACCATTTGTTCACTGCATCAAATCCTTCCACATCAAGTGTAGGATTACTTTCTGCAAAAC
>JBBSSY010000238.1:0-5896 GCA_038241595.1 Chitinophagales bacterium
AAAAGAAGAGATGGAATTCTCCAGGCTCTTCAACCGCTTGCGATACGTGTTGCGAATGATCGGCGACTCGGTGATTTCGAGGGTCTTTACGGGGTGCATATTGGAAATAAACTGTTTGCCGTACACTTTTGAACCGTCCGCCATCTCGACATGGGTGATCACTCCGCCTTCTTCCACGATCTTCTTCACCTCGCTGTTCCGCTGGATGATGCCGCCGCGATCGCGGATATTACGCGCGATGTATTTACCGATCTGCGAGCCGCCATCTACGCATTTCCAGGAGCTTTCTATATAACTGTTAAGGATAAGTGCATGTACATAAAACGGTGTCTTGTCAGGCTGGCCGGCATACAGCGCGTTGTTGCCCGCAAGCACTGCCCTCAACCGTTCATTGGTAGTAACGGATTCAATAAACGTTTTGGTATCGATCTCCAGCACGGAGGCCTTTTCATTGTACTCACCGCCTGTTCTCAAATTGTACAAGGGGAACTTCATGCATACTTCCCGGATCTTCGCACAGTAGGTGCGAATCGATTCTTCGTCTTCCGGGAATTGCGCAGCCAGCGTGCGGATGAAATTGTCATACCCCTGCGCATAGTCATACTCGGTATCATCGCCTTCGATGATGATCTTGTCGAACACGGCGTCATCCAAACGCTGTAATTTTAACCGGTCCATGAGCCCGAGGTACTGGAAGATCTGGTACAGGTTCTGGCCCTTGTCGAGACTGCCGAGGTAGTGCACGCCGGAGTCGAAGATCACGCGGTCGCGGACGAAGGTCTGCAGCGAACCACCGATCTGCCGGTTTTTTTCGAGGATGCACACGCTATAGCCTTCGCGCGCGAGCAGGTCGCCGCATACAAGCCCGCCCATCCCGCTGCCGATTATTACAATATCATGCTGGTTCATTGTTACTGTTCCATCTTTTAGCCATCAACAAAGATACCGGTAAGGTGTTTATCTTTTTTCACAGATTATCGTACGGCTCCCCATCCACCGGCACCTGCCGTACCGGGCGAAGATCGCGGATCACATATATTACATTCGACGTAAATTTTGTTTCGTCCAGTTCCATGCAACCCACCTGGTGCTCGTGAGCCAGTCGCCGGATAAATTCACCTGACAGAAACGACAGTCCACGGTCGGTTGTTTTATTAAAACCCAACACTTTCGTGGAAAAAAATTCGGTGAGCCGCGTGCCGCGGTGTTTTTTCGCCAGTTCGCTGTTGCCGTCGCGGATGATCAGTACCCCGCCCGGGTTCAGGCTTTTAATCGCTGCAATGATCACAGCTTCCTGTTGACCGGGTTCCAGGTAATGCAGCATGTCGGCCATGATCACCGCATCGTAGCGGTCAAAGTTGAAGCGCGTAACATCGTGGTGCAAAAAGCGGATGCCCTCCGCTTTACTAAAACAATGGTTGGCGGTGGCAATTTTTTCTTCGTCGTAATCTATGGCCGTCACCTGCCGGCCGCGTGCGGCAAAGTGCAGCATATACGCCATAAAACCATACCCGCAGCCGAGGTCGAGCATCGTGCCCTGCCGCGGAACCAGCTCATGAAAAAGCTGGTAATGCCCTTCCAGCCGGATCTTTATCCGCATGTACCATTCCAGCACGGGCCCTTTGTACAGGTAGTTGGCAATGAGTTGCTGCCGGAAATAAACCGGCTGTTCGATCTCATGGCTGAGTTTTTCATATTCGTCGCGGAAGTAATGCCCGATCTGTTTGGTGCGCAACGCGTACCCGGTGCCAAACCGGAAATTGGCCTGGCTGATCCGGGGCAGTATTTTAAGCGTCACCCGGCCATCTTTCAATAAAAAATCTCCCTTGGACATCGTGTACCCGGTACCGTGGATAACAATCGGGAGAATGTCAATCCCCAACGATTCGGCGAGGAAAAATGCGCCCTTGTGAAAACGTTTTACCTGCCCATCCGCAGAACGCGTGCCTTCGGGGAAGATGACAACGGAATACCCCTGGTTCACGCGTTCTGCCAGCACGTCGAGATTGCCTTCCACGCCCTGCATCACCGGGAAATAATCCGCCATCCGCACCACGGCGCCGAATACAGGTGAGTTCCACACCCAGTGATTGGTAAAGAGGATCAATTTGGGATGCAGCATCACCATAGCCAGGATATCGAGGAAAGACTGGTGGTTGGCGATCACCACTGCCGGTTTGGCGAAGGTTTCCTTTGATGGATTGACAACCACCTTTTTCACGTTGCCCATATTGTACATCATCGACCGGCAGAATGACGACAACACCCGGTGATAGGCCAGTTTGCCCTTTGCTGAATTGAAACGCAACGCGCGGAATATAAAGCCGATTATGGTCAGCAGGATGCTGCCGATGATGAAATAAGAAAATGCAAAGAGTGATTTCAGCAAACCCGCCATGGTCCATGGAAAGCGCTTGCTGGCTGCCCGCTGTTTGATGAGCAGGGTAAAGAAAAAAGGAATCATGATCTGCGAAATTATTACTACGCAAAGCATGCCGATAATCGCGAGGCCCGCGATGGATCGCAGCGCCGGGTGTTTGGCAAAGATTAACACGCCGAGCCCGGCAACGGTGGTAATCGCCGATAAAAAAATGGAAGATTTATAAGATGACAGCGTTTTTTGGCCGGTTTTGTATTCCTTCAGCAGTCCATCCATGATAAACAAGCTGTAGTCGTCTCCCAGGCCAAAGATCAGCGCCGAAATAATGATGTTGATGATGTTAAACTGGATGCCGGTTAAACCCATGATGCCCAGGATCCAGATCCAGGTAATGAACATCGGGATGAACGACACCAGCGTCAGCTCGATGCGGCCGTATGTCAGCAACAACACGGTAAACACGAGGATGGATGACATCAGCGCTATGCGGGTGAAGTCTGCATTGATGATGCCGACAAAGCGCCCCGTGAGGTACTGCCGGTCAATAACCGTGGTATTGGGATCGTTTTCGAATGTGTCGTAGATCACTTGTTTGTACTGGGGTGATGTTTTTAACAAGGTGACCACGGTGGTAACGCCGGGCTTTTCCGTAATGAAATCGTCCAGCAGGTTTTTACGCAGGGCATCGGTGCTGCCGGCCGGTAACGGCCTAAAATGCGTTTGTAGTAGCGCACGGAACGGGTCAAAGGCTGCCGCTTTAAATTTAAGCGGCCGGCCCTCGCGTTCGAGCACAGACAGCAGCCCTGTCTTCCTTTCTTTCGTCCAGTAAGCGTTCCAGCGTTGGATGCGGATCTGTTGCAGGGAATCGGAAATGATCAGCGCTGACACCCCGGAAGATTTTTTTACGATCCCCTGTTTCCTGAGTTTTTCCACCGTCACCGCAAGTTTTTCATTATTGACCAGGGCATCATCGAGCGTTTTGCCTTCCGACACCAGGTAGACCGACTGCAAAGAATAGGCATTTACCCGATTCAATGTGTTCTCTGCGTTTTTCAGCGCGGGCGACATATAGTTCATGCGCATCAGGTCTGACTCAAAACCGACAAACCGCGATGTATACGCAAAAACAACGGTGAGTGCAAGTATACCAACGATCAGCCATTTGTTGTATTCCGGCCGGTAAGAGGCCAGCGTATCGATCCAGGACTGGTTCCGCGCGGCGATCGCAGGCGTACTTTTTGGCGAAACAATAAAATGCGGCAGGAAGATCAGCGAACAGAGCGAAGCGCCGACCAGGCTGAACGCCGCAAACAATCCAAGGTCTTTCAGCATATCAGACTGCACAAATTCGAGGCACAAAAAACCACCAATCGTTGTAAAGCCCCCGATGGTGAGTGGCAGGGTGAGGTCGCGGATCACCTGCTGCATGTTCTGCGTATGTCGATAATGGTTAAACACGTGGATCGAGTAACTGACGGCAATGCCGAGAACTACGGAACCGGTTCCCAGTGCAATGACCGAAATGCTGCCTTTTACGAAATAGATCATCGCCAGCGAAAACAGCGCACCGAAAATAACGGGGACCATAATGATAAAAGGCGCCCGATTTTTCCGAAAATACCACCCGAGAAACAACAGTAGCAACACAACGGTCAGTCCCTGCGTATAGATCGAATCCTTTCGCAATTGCATGGCGTTGCCCGCAGATACAGCGGTTGCGCCAAAATAGGTGGTCGTTATATTTTTAAAGCCGGATAACTGCAGGCTGTCTATCACCCGGTCTAGCCCCGCCAGCAAACGGGCGTTCTCGCCGGTGTTGTTTGGCGGGAAAACCGGCGTGATAAACATCATCAGGTTCTTGTGGTTCTTTGTCACCACGTAACTATCGTACAATTCGAAATTCTCGTCAAACTGCACCTGCTGCAATTTGCGGAAGGCGATCATAGAAATGCCGACGGGGTCGTTGCTGATCATGCTTTTCAGCGCCATACCCGCCGGGGATGTCAACGTGCGAAAATCCTGTTCAAGCGTTTTACGAACAACGGCGGGGCGAATCAGCGAATCGATGCTACGGTAATCTTTTTCTTCGAGGTAAATGGGCAAATGGTCGCTGATGGACGTAAACAGGTCCATGGCCAACCCATCATCCACCCGGTAATCTAGTTTGCTGACGTATCGCGATAATTGTTGCTGTATTTTCTCGGCGAACAAATCGGCATAAGCCACCAGCGAGTCTGGCTGTTCGGCAGCCATCGTGTCTTTCAGCGATACCGTCACCACCAGTTTGTCGATAAACTTGGAATTCTGGAACAGCTGGTTAAGTTTTTCAGTCTTCCTGTCTTTTGGGATGACCTTTGAGATATCCTCCTCGAAGTGCACGCGGCTGGCAAACCAGGTAAGTGCCATCACCAGCAAGCCAAAACCGGTGAATAACAGCCTGCGGCGGTTGGCAAAATACCGGTAGGAAATGATAAAAATATTTTCCATGAAATGCAGGGATCAGGCGTGCCCGGGTTGTTTTCGTTTGGTAAGCTTAAGATAGACCATCGATAAGGCCCCTGCAGACAGTCCGGCGATGACCGATAACACGATGCTGCCGATGACATATTGCTGCAGGTGGTCTCCAATGGTGCGCAGGGTGATGGCCCGGCTAAACGACAGATCGGCAACGTGGTTGCCCATAAAAGGCGCCCCCGTTTTAATGCTTAAAAAAACAATAACCGGTATCATCGGCGGTACGCTGATGTTGGCCGCAATGATCACAAGCGCCTTGTTAAGCTTTAGCAAGACCGCCAGAAAAATTGCTACGATGAGCTGGAAACCCCAGATAGGCAAGATGCCCATAAAAACACCGAAGGCAATCGATGATGATTTTAGGGCATCCGATTCGTGGGGATTGAACAAATGCTCCCGGATCATCTTTTTAAGCGTTTGCTTTTTAAAAATCACCCGGAAAAAATTACGTGGTTTGATATACAGGAAGGTGATGATAACCAGCACCGTATTCAATAAACCCACACGGGTGAAATCGCGAAAGGGCCTGAAATGCGAAATACGTTCGCCTGCCGGTGGGTAATATACGCTTACCGGCACAGAATCGATACCCACGCCCTTCCAGGCGGCCCGCACCAGCACTTCTATTTCAAACTCATATTTGACCGTAAAAAATCGCATATCCTGTAAACGCAGTAGTGGGTACAGCCGGTAACCCGATTGCGTGTCGGGGCAGTTGATGCCGGTTTCTACCTTGTACCAGAAATTAGAAAGTTTATAGCCGAAACTACTTTTGCCTGGTACCGATGCCTGGTTCATATTACGCGCGCCAATGATGATGGCACCTCGAACGGTTTCGAGTTTATCGATAAATACCGGCAGGTCCTTGGCGAAATGTTGTCCGTCGGAATCGATGGTGATGGCGTATTCATAGCCGAGTGCTGTGGCCCGGGCGAACGCCTGGCGCAATGCCCAGCCCTTGCCTTTATTTGGTTGATAGCTGGCGGTATGAATGAATGGAAA
>JBBSSY010000239.1:0-5890 GCA_038241595.1 Chitinophagales bacterium
TCAGCAACCTGCTCGACAACGCTGTAAAATATTCCAAAGAAAACCTGCAAATCCGGATCGCTACATCCAGCAATAATAAAACCATTACTATTCGCATAGATGACAACGGCATCGGCATGAGCAAAGAAACCATCAAACGCATTTTCGAAAAATTTTACCGGGCCCATACGGGCAACCTGCACAACGTAAAGGGTTTCGGTCTCGGGCTGAGTTATGCGAAAACCGTTGTGGACGCCCACCAGGGAAAGATAAAGGTGGAAAGTATGATCGGCCGCGGGACGAGTTTCATCATTGACCTGCCGTTGTTAAAGGAGTAGTTAGCGGTTTTCAGTTCGCAGTTTTCAGTTGGCTGACTTAAAATACGCCGTACCTCCATTTTTATCACTTATTACGCCCTGGCGTTTCGGCGGCTCATCGCGAGGCTAGACACTGTACGCAATTAGTCGATAAAAAGCAGTGAGCCATCCCCATAACTCAGGAATCGAAAATCATGCTCCAGCGCATAATCATACACTTTATGCCAGCTGTCTCCGATGAGTGCCGCCACCAGCAACAACAGCGTTGAATCCGGCTGGTGAAAGTTGGTGATCAACCCCTTTACCAGCTTCGGTTTATAAGGGGGCGCAATAAGGATCTGCGTTTTGATTACAAGTATTTCCCTATTCTTTAATGTCATCCAGTTTTTTAAAGCACCTATTGCCTGCGCAACCGGTATGCCACGATCTGCCAGTTCATTGTATACCTCCCATTGTTTGATGACGAGGTCTTCTTCTACGATGGCCGGCTGGTAAAAGCATTTGACACCCATCCAGTAGATACTTTCGAGTGTACGCAACGAGGTGGTACCGACTGCAATAATCTGTTTGCTGCTTGCGAGGAGTTTGTCCACGAAGGATTTTTCAATCTCCATGAACTCGGTGTGCATTTGGTGTCCTTCGAGGGTTTCGCTCTTTACCGGCATAAAGGTACCGGCACCTACATGCAGGGTTATAAAAGCAGGCTCTATGCCTTTCTGCGCAAGTGAGGCAAAGGTTTCGGCGGTAAAATGCAAACCGGCTGTTGGTGCGGCTACAGAACCATCCTGTGTTGCATAGACGGTCTGATATTTCTCGTTGTCAATCAGGGATGAGTCTCTTTTGAGATAGGGCGGGATTGGCATCACGCCCACCCGGTGCAACAACGCTGCAAAAGTAATGGATGGCTCCCAAGAGAATTCGATAACGAAACTGCCCGTAAGTTTTTCCATGATCCGGGCCTGCAATGTTATTTGAGATGGGCCACCTTCAACTTTTTTTTCAAGCACCTGCCCATGTTTCCACTTGCCGGCCCCCCCGATCAGGCATTTCCAGGTTACCGATCCTTTTGCATGCATGGCGGTAGAAATTTCCTGGTGTTCGCCCAATGGTTCCAGCACAAAAATCTCGATCACCGCACCCGTGGGTTTGGGAAAAAGTAATCGCGCTTCTACTACTTTGGTGTTGTTAAAGACAAGCAAGGCATTCGGCGGCAGGTAGTGGGCTATGTGGCGGTATATGTCTTCCCGGATTTCTCCTTCTTTCCAGATCAATAACCGGGAAGCATCACGGTCGCCCAGGGGGAAAAGGGCAATTTTTTCTTCCGGCAAATGATAAGAAAAATCTTTGATGGAAAGGAGTGAAGGATGCATAATGGATAAGCCACTTTACGATGAACGCGCAAAATAGCAGTTATATACTGGAATATTCTGATGTTTTCCCGGGAGCCTGTAAGAGCAATTTGTCTGCATATTAAGTACAACCCTCTACAATCACAAAATTTTGTCTGCCGGCTTATTGTCGAAAGCCGAGGTTATCCACGTGTAAAAAGAATTACCCCGCAAATGAATTAAATTCATAATGACTTGTAAAACAATAAATTATGTAAAATTGATAATATCGTATTTGAGCGTACAGTGAATAACAATCGGGTTGTCCACATCCAGTTGCCACTTATGCACAGTTCATACACCAGCCGGTATATCGAAATCTGCTGTAATCCTTTGCCCTACGGCTTTCGGGCAGAAAATAACTGTGGACAAATTAATAAAAAGGTATTTTCTTTGTCTGGTGGGAAAAAGTGTTATTTTGTGGTAATAATAGTTTTGTCGATAATAATATGTTGTAAATGATTGGTTTTCTAGGTGAATATGAAGCGACACTCGATGCAAAAGGACGCTTCCTTTTGCCGGCCGGCTTTAAAAAGCAATTGCCAGAAGACAGTAGTGCCCGATTTGTAATCAACCGTGGATTCGAAAAATGCTTGAGTTTATACCCGATAAAAAGTTGGGATGCCATATACAATGAGATCAGTAAACTGAATGATTTTGATCCCAAGGTAAGAGAATTCAGAAGATATTTTCTGAACGGCGCAACGATACTGGAACTCGATTCGGCGAACCGTTTGCTGCTGCCGCAGAGTTTGAAAGAGTATGCTTCCCTGGAGAAGGACATCGTACTGGTATCGGCGGTCAACAAGATGGAGATCTGGGAGAAAAGTAAATACCAGCAGTTCTTTGAATCATTCTCCCCGGAAGCATTCAGCAGCCTCGCGCAGGAAGTAATGGCGGGGATTAACAAACCGGCGCCATGACAAAACCGACAACCAGCGCAATGAACAACGACGCAGACAAGGAAGGGGATGGAGCCGGTGGCCGACAGCAACCGGCCTATCATACGCCCGTGCTGCTTGCGGAAGTAATCGACGCACTGGCTATCAAGCCAGATGGCGTATATGTAGACTGTACATTCGGCGGCGGTGGGCATGCCCAGGCGATCCTGGAACACTTATCTGCATCCGGAAAACTGGTTGCATTCGACCAGGATGAAGATGCGCGGCGCAACCTGCCCGATGATGGGCGGGTCGTATTCGTTCCTTCTAATTTTCGACATCTCCAACGATTTCTTCGATTTCATAAAATTGGTTCTGTTGATGGCATTTTAGCTGACCTGGGTGTTTCCAGTTTCCAGTTCGATGAAGCCTCGCGTGGATTCTCTACCAGGTTCGACGGGGATATGGACATGCGCATGGACAAACGGCAGGTACTGAAAGCGTCGGACATCGTGTCAAAATATACCGAGGAACAGCTGCACAAGATGTTCGAATGGTATGGAGAAGTTACGAATGCTAAAACACTGGCCAGAACGATTGTAGGCGTTCGAAACAACGTTTCCCTACAGTCGATCAACAATTTCAAAACGGCATTGCACGGCATCGTAAAGGGCAATCCGAATAAATATTTCGCCCAGGTTTTCCAGGCGCTACGCATCGTTGTAAATGATGAAATGGGTGCTTTGAAAGATATGTTACAGCAGGTACCGGTTGCCTTGAAACCGGGCGGGAGGATTGCCATGATCACCTTTCATTCCGTAGAAGACCGGATTGTGAAGAATTTTTTTAAAAAAGGAGACTTTGAAGAGGCAGATGAAAATCCATTCGAACAGCAGGTAAAAAAAGAGAGCGAACTGAAGATTATTACGAAGAAGCCGATTACCGCCGGAGATAAAGAACTGGCATTGAATCCAAGATCGCGCAGCGCGAAATTGCGGGTCGCGGAAAAAGTTTATAGTTTATAGTTTATGATTTGTGTTCCTTGGATAAGGGTGTGACCTATAATTTTTAGCAGTTATAATGAATATAAAACAGTTGTTACGTACCCGATGGAAACGCTGGCTTAATCACCAGTGGATTGTGAAGAACATTCCTTTCTTCCTGTTCGTGGCAGCGCTTGCGATTGTATATATCTATAACGGACATTATTCTGACAGTACGATTAAAAATATCAGTAAAACAAGCCGGGAAGTAAAAGAGCTGCAGTTTGAATACAAGACCATCAAAAGCGAAGTGATGTTGCGCAGTAAACAAAGCGAACTGGCAAAGGCCGTGGGGCCGCTCGGTTTAAAAGAATTGAGTGAGCCGCCTTACTTTTTAAAAGACAGTATTACAAACAAAAAATAAATTACCAGGGATCATTGGAAGTTAAACATGACATATTGTGGCGGGTGTACCTCAGTTTTCTCGGTATTGTGCTGGTTAGCATAATGATCCTGGGCAGGGCTTTCTATATCCAGCACGTAGAGGGTGGATACTGGCAAAGCAAGAGTGACAGCCTGCACCAGAAATTTATCGAACTGGCAGCGGAACGGGGAACCATTTTCAGCGAAGACGGGAGCATGCTGAGCACGTCGATTCCATTCTTTGATGTGTACATTGACTTCGCCGCGGACGGTTTGCGCGAAAAAAATGGCAAAAGATTTTATGCTTCAGTCGATAGTTTGTCGGGCGTCCTTGCCTCCTTTTTCAAGGACCAGTCAACCCTCGCGTATAAAAAGAAACTGAAAGACGGCTATCGCAAAAAGGACCGGTACTGCCTGCTCAAAAAGAATCTTTCTTTTGAGCAGTATAAAATATTAAGAACTTTTCCGCTGGTCAAACTGGGTCGAAACAAGAGTGGATTTATCGTGGAAGTGAAGAGCCGGCGGCTAAATCCATTCGGTTTACTGGCGAACCGCACGATTGGCCTGTCGCGTGCGAATGCTCAGAATGTTGGACTGGAAAGAACATATGATTCTTTATTAAAAGGAGAAAGCGGCAGTAAACTGGTTCGGTTTATTGCCGGTGGCGTTGGTGTACCTGTTGAAGGGTATGAAGTGGATCCGATCAACGGAAAAGACATCATCACCACGCTCGATGTAAACGTGCAGGACATCGCAGAAAATGCCTTGCTCAAGATGATGTTGGAGAATGAATGTGATCACGGTACCTGCATTGTAATGGAAGTGGCCACGGGAAAAGTGAAAGCGATCGCCAACCTCGGCAGGAGGCCAGACGGTTCTTATTGGGAAGACCTGAACCACGCTATCCGCGCGTCAGAGCCGGGATCAACTTTCAAACTGGCTACCATGCTGGCGGTACTTGAAGACAAATATGTTACACTGAATAATAAAGTAAACCTGGAGGGCGGCAGGTGGCAGGTAAACCGGCGTACGGTTTATGACAGTGAATCGCACGGGCTGTATGAAGTAACGGTGAAAGAGGCATTTGAACACAGTTCGAACGTGGGCATGGCCAAACTGGCAATGACTTATTATGCCAGCAACCCGACGAAATTTATCAATCATCTTAAAAAATTACATTTCGACCAGCGCTCGGGCATTGGCCTGATTGGTGAAACCAGCCCGGTTATTAAAAGTACCAAATCGAAAACCTGGAGTGCGACGAGTTTGCCATGGATGTCGTTTGGCTATGAAGTGCTCGTGAGCCCATTGCAGACACTGATGTTGTATAACGCTGTGGCCAACAACGGCACCTTGATGCAACCATACCTGGTGCAGGCGATCCAGGAAAATGGCATCACGATAAAAGAAAATAAACCCGTGGTACTCGAGCAATCGATCTGCAGCGAGGAAACACTCACCGCGTTGCAAGGTTGCCTGGAGGGCGTTATGATCGAAGGAACCGGTAAAGGACTGAGAAATCCTTATTATAAAATTGCCGGTAAAACCGGTACGGCACTCGTTGCCAATGGAAGATTTGGATATGCAGATCATATTTACCAGTCGTCATTCGCGGGTTATTTCCCGGCGGATCATCCTAAATATTCCTGCATCGTCGTGATCAAGAACCGGCCGCACGCAAAAAAATATTATGGTGCAGCCGTTGCGGGGCCGGTGTTCAAAGAAGTGGCGGACAAACTGAATGCACTCAATGAAAACAGGAGTCTGCCCAACGGTGCAGACACGATCGCGAAAGACAGCGCCGACTTTTACTATGCCGGCAATACGAAAGAGATCAAATACCTCATGAGTACCATGCGGATGAAATATATTGATTCCGCTTTAGATAATAATTACAGCAGCGTATACCCGACAGAAAA
>JBBSSY010000240.1:0-5852 GCA_038241595.1 Chitinophagales bacterium
TGCCTCGCAGCAGGTCTTTAAGTGTAATACTTGTTTTATTATTGAACTCGGGCAGGTACATCATATCGAGGGTAGCGCTTAATGAGTAATGGGTATAGCCATAATTACTGGTTGCACTATCCGCTACAAAAAAACCTTTCTGCCGCAATTCCGAATTCAATGGATTATCGTAATTGTATATTTTTTTAAAAGAGGATGGTGCCATATACTCGTCAAAGACAAACCAAAACACGTCGGGCCGTTCCGCGTCAACAGCAGGAGGAAGCGCCTTGATCAGGAGGTGGTTGGGATCTGCCAGGTTTTGCTTTAAGTCCACACGAGTTACCACATTATATATCAGCCAACCGGTTTGAAAAAGCAAATTAATGAGCAGGAATACTGAAATTAACCTCGCTGGATCATATACCTTTTTTTTTCTTTTTACCAGCATGTACACCGCACCACACAACAAGAATGTAAGCGGAATAAAATAGGTATAACTGGCCAATCGGCCGACAAGGGAAATTTCTTTCAGCTTATCATGAAAGAACCCGAACAGGAAGTAGATAACCAGCAGGAAGAAGGAAAAGATAAATGATTTGTAATAATCCTTGTAAAAGAACCTCACAAAAAGTGCGACACCCCAGGTTACCGCGAGGTAAATGAAGAGAAAATGAAGATAGGTTGATATTGAAATTAATCCGAAATTCTGATTCGCATTCTGCAGCAAATAAGAAAGCGGAACGACCGATAGCATTAAACAATAAAGAAAAAATTTTTTCATGTTTATGTAAATCGATCCGGTCCGAACAAGCTACTCCCAGAATTTTACCGGGTAGTCCGTACATTTCCGGTGTTGCACTGCGTGTAGTTTAACACCCAACTCCTCCAGTTCCTGTGCGGAAATCGTTTCCTGCACTTTGCTGAAGATAAAGCGTTCTTTGAACCTGATATGTTGTTCCACGAGGTTGGCAAAAATCTCGAAGATCTTATGCCTCCGGTCAAACTTGTTCATCCGCTCCATAATCGATTCGAGCAGCGAATGATCTGTTTTCATCATGTTGATGTACCGGTCTTCAAACCGGTGTTTGACAAGGAAGGGAATTAGTATAGACGCTTCCGCATCCATGTGTTTGCTAAGATCGTCCTTCCAGAAGGTGTTTGTAAAATCTGTTAATACGCCCAGATCAGCCTGTTTCTGAACGCCTTTCCTGATCATCAGACAACTCAGCAGTTCATCGTGGTGTTGTCTTGACAACGGTTGCAGGTTATTATCTCTTTTCATAACTAAACGCTCCTGCTTTATTAACGGCAAAAAGCGTTCTGGTGTTTGAAATGAAAAGGAATTAGGGTAACCTTAACTTTTCAATCCTTTGATAATTTGCACAAAATCCTGGGCAGACAAGGAGGCGCCGCCTACAAGCCCGCCATCGACATCGGGTTCGGCGAAAAGTTCTTTCGCGTTGCCGGCTTTCACACTACCACCATACAGGATGGAAATCTGTTCGGCAGTATCGGAGCCATATTTTTTTGCAAGCAGTGAACGGATGTGCGCATGCATCTCTTGCGCCTGTTCGGTACTGGCGGTTTTACCCGTGCCGATTGCCCAAACCGGTTCATAGGCAACGATTACCTTGAGTACTTGTGCCGGCGAGAGGTGAAAAAGCGATTCGTTCAACTGGGTTTCCACGAAATCGTTCTGCATGTGTGCATCGCGGATATCGAGTGATTCGCCGCAGCAAAATACCGGTCGCATTTCCTGCACCAGCAACAGATCGATCTTCTCTGCAAGTTCCTTGTTTGTTTCTTTAAAAATTTCGCGGCGTTCGCTGTGCCCCACCAGACAGTAGAAAACGCGGAGGGAATATAACATATCTACTGACGTTTCCCCGGTGAAAGCGCCTGCATGTTTTGAATAACAATTTTGAGCCGCGATGGCGAAATTACCTGCACCCGCAACGGCTTCATTTGCCATCGACAAATACGGGAAGGGAACCGCCAAAAGTACCTGCTGATCGGACTCTAATGAAATGTCTTGCGCCAGTATATCACCGATCAGCGCTTGCGCCTGTTGGTAGGTCAGATTCATCTTCCAGTTCGCCGCTGCTATTTGTTTTCTCATGGTTAATTTTTAATATGGTCGTAAATATATTTCAGTTTGACCATTTCCTTTTCTGAAAGTGTATGTTTTTTCAACGCCATCCAATTTGCGATATCCTGGAAGGCCTTGTCGAAGCGGTAACGGCCTCCCGTTACGCCCCAGCTGAAACTGGGAATGTATTTGGGCAGCAACCCGCTGCCAAAAATATTGCAGCTGACACCGGTTACCGTGCCGGTATTAAACGCGGTATTGACTGCGCTGCGGCAATGATCCCCCATCAACAACCCGCATTTTTTGCCGGCAGAGAGCCATTCACCGGTTTCTCCATTGTGAATCTTTATATCGCCCACGTTATTTTTAAGGTTTGAAGTGCTGGTGCCGCCGCCAAGGTTGCACCACTCCCCGATCACCGAATCGCCGAGATAGCCATCGTGCGCCTTGTTGGTATATCCGAAAAACACGCTGTTTTTGATTTCTCCGCCCACCACGCTGTATGGACCAATCGTAGTGGCGCCATATATCCGACTGCCCATCTTGACTACCGCCCCTTCGCAGAGTGCGAACGGTCCCCGAATGGTGCTTCCTTCCATCACCTCTGCGTTATGTCCTATATAAATGGGGCCTGTGGAGGCATTTAGGATGCAATGCTGCAGCCGTGCTCCGGTTTCTATAAATATCTGGTCGGGATTGATCGCCTGCACCGAGCCGGGGATCGGTTCGGAAACCTGGTTGCGGGTGAGTATGTCAAAGTCCATGCGGATCGCTCGGTCGTTGAGCACGAAAATGTCCCAGGGATAATTGATGGTTACTACATCCGTGCAGTCAGCCAGCCCTCCGCCGGTTTCAAATGCGTATACTACCTCCGGGGATGGAAGCAGGTTGGAAGGGACGTCGGTAAAGAAGCCGGTACCTTTTGCGAGAAGCCATTTTTCCCGAATGGTGAAGATCCCGATTCGGATATCAGGGACGGCCCGGGTGAGCGTAAATGGAAAGAGTTGTTTCTGAACAGCTGGATTTTCAAGGAAGTTCATGCCTAAAATTACGCCATCAAGGCTGTTCGTTCAAATATTTTAGAGCGCCCCAGATATCCTAAAGACAAAAATATTCCCCTCCTGGTACCGGAAGGTAACTATTTTTCAGCATTGACCGAAAGGCTGGATCAGCTTTTCTTGGCGTAACGCTTGTTGAACTTGTCGATGCGACCAGCCGTGTCAACCAACATGGATTTACCGGTAAAAAATGGATGAGATGTGTTCGAAATCTCCAATTTTATCAGTGGATATTCGTTGCCATCTTCCCAGAGTACAGTTTCTTTTGCGTACGCTGTTGAGCGACTCAGAAAGGATGTCCCGTTACTCATGTCTTTAAACACGACAAACTTATAGGTCTGGGGGTGGATACCTTGTTTCATACTTTGAACATTTAAGGTAGTACGGATTTTGCCGTACTGTTAATTAATTTGAGGGGCAAAACTATGACATTTTTCGGGTAAAATCAAAGTCTGGAGCAGATTTCGCAGGCCATAGCGAATTTTTCGCGACCTCCGCACACCACCCCCGCCGGCCTGGCGGCGTCGACCCCTCCTGAAAAGTGGGGAAACCAGTTTTTTGACATGCACATTACATGCAAACCCGCTTAAACCTCTGGTGTTACCGAAGGCAAAATGGGGTGATTAACTTGCCGCAATCCGTGAACCGGGTATGAGCTAAAACCATTCTTCGCCCACACCCCAAACCTCATACCTCATACCCTTCTTCTGATAGCTGACAGCTGACCGCCCCCGCTACGACTTCATGTTGATATGCTGCAACGCCAGCCCCAAATCCCAGGTCCGCGAAGCCTGGATCACATCCTGCAGGTCATCGATCTTTTTGGCTGTTACGCGGATAATATCATCCATGATCGCGGCCTGCACCTTCAGGCCGCTGTCTTTGATCAGCTTGACAATCTTTTTCGCATCTTCCTGTTTGATGCCATTTCTAATCTCCACCTCTTTCTTTACTACTTTTCCGCTCTGGTATGCTTCCTTACTGAGGTCGTAGATTTCACCGGCCAGCCCTTGTTTGATGGTGCGACTGATCAATACGTCGATCATCTGATTCAGTTTCATATCACTGTCGGCTTCCATATTCAGCTTATAAGCCTTTTTATTAAGGTCGATCACTACGTGCGACCCTTTGAAGTCAAAGCGGTTGGTGACTTCTTTCTTTACGGTGTTGATGGCGTTGTCCAGTGTCTGGATATCAACTTTGCTTACAATATCGAATGATGGCATAAGTAATCTGTTAAATGGTCAATTGATTTAAGCATAAAAATATATAAATCGTTTGGCAAAGCCTGAATAAAAAGAGCCCCTCTGGACAAAGGGGCTGTAAAACGAACTGCTTATGTGAGAAAGGTGAAAAATGTTATCGAACGCCTTTGATCCTTTTTTGTTCATCTTCCAGGCCGGTATTTCTTTCGCGGGCGCTCTTTACGTTTTTATTGCCAAAGCGGTAGGTAAAGGCAAGTTTGAACTGCTGGCTCTCCCATTTATTGGTCAGGTGCATATTCAACCCGCCGAAATTTACACTGCCGCCCCATTTCATCGTGTTGAAAACATCATTTACGCTCAGTTTCAGGTTTCCTTTTTCGTTCAGGATTTTCTTCTGTACACCCCAGTCTACACTTCCCATAGCGATGTTACGCATCGTGCCTTCAATACCCGGCGCATTGTAGAAACCGGAAACCTGGGTGCTCCAGGTTTTGGACAGCGTAAAATTGTGTTCCATATATACGCTCAGCGAAGTAGCACCCTGGTTGAGGTAACCATTTTCCAGCTGGCCTTTGAACTGGCTGTGGTTGGCATTAATGCTGGCAAAGCCGTTCCACCAGTTGCGGATGCGAAGTGGCGCGGAGATATTAATGCTGTAAACTTTTTGTGAAGCAATGTTACGGCGGGTTACAAATGATTTGGATCCGGCAGCGGTATCCACCACCTGCGTGAAGAAATCATTTACATCGCTGTAACCCAGCGTGGTGGTCAGGAACTGTTTAAAAGTATGGACCAGTTGAAAATTATTGGTGTATTGTGGACGAAGGAATGGGTTCCCCTTTTCATAAGTCAGCTCATCTAGCTTATTTTCAAAAGGATTCAGGTCCTGGTATCCCGGGCGATCTATCCGGCGGCTGAATGTTATCCCCATTGAATTTGATTTGTTGATGGCGTAGGTGACGCCGCCGCTCGGGAAGAAATTAACATACGTGGTGTCGACTTTTTTGCCAGACTCGCCTTTCAACGCGATCAAGTCACCTTGCGCATGGGTCTGTTCCATGCGAACGCCTGCCTGGAACGACCATTTTTTAATCGTGCGGTTGTAGTTTGCATATAGGGCGTTTACATCTTCCTTATAAATAAAACGATTCGTCTGGTTGGTGTCCACAAAATTCTGCCCGTTGATTACGTTGTAGAAATTGTAATCGTTGTCTGATTTCACGCGGCTGATCTTGCCACCGAAACCAAGTTTCCCTTTAAGAAAGCGTTGCTCATAATCGGCTTTAATGGAAGCCACGTAAATATTCGACGGGGCGATGGTATGGTATATTTTTTCATTCAGCAGGTTGCCGTCCGAGGTGGTGTAGCGGTTGGGCTGGTAACTGTTTGAGCGGCTGTCGAAAGCGCCGTAGTCAGCGTCCACGTTGAGTTCCCGGCCGCTGGTGTCTGCAAAGCGATAGTTGGCATTGTAATTAAAGTTGTTGCGTTTCATGGCAACGCGGTTGGTGGCCCGCAACA
>JBBSSY010000241.1:0-5850 GCA_038241595.1 Chitinophagales bacterium
AACCTATCACTGGAAAGAATCATAGTCCATCAATTAATCATTCGAATCATAGTTCAAGACAATTCGCTGCAGGGTTAACGGCAACCTATCGTGGGCTACTCCATCATGGAAGGCTACCGCCTGCCGCCCGGTGATGTTTAGCCGGGAAGAAGCCGGCAGCTTCGTGGCAGCAGAGAAACTGATGATGCAGTTCACCGATGCAGGACTCGGCGCTTACTTCAAGTCTGCCATGGACAAAATAAAATCGGTGTTGAAAGGGGGCGAGAAAGACTGGGTAACGACGTTGGAAAAACAGGTATGGGCGGTTCCAGGCCACGAGCCTTTTAATAAAACCATTTCCAATGCGTTGCCCATATTGTTCAACACCATTGCCTTGCAAGTACAGGCGCATATCAGCTACCATTCCCTGAATGCCAGCGAACCGCAGAACCGGCATATTGAACCGGTCGGCGTTTTCTATGAGCACAATCACTGGTACCTATATGCGTTTTGTCACCTTAGGAATGATTACCGCCAGTTTCGTACCGACCGGATCATGGCCATCAGGTCAACCGATACGCCTTTTGCTAAATCTCATGGCAATATCAGCGACTATAGGCAGGAACAAAGCGATTGCATAAAGACAAAAGTGGTCATCGCCGTGCAAAAAGAGGCGGCAGGTTATATGGGAGACGGAAAGAAATATTATGGCTTTTTAGCGGAGGAGGAAAAAGATAATGAAGTGGAGATGACGTTTATGACGGCATCGTCCTTGGAAGGCCTGGCAAGATGGTACCTCATGTTTGGCGACCAGGCGCGGATCCTGGAGCCGGAGGATTTTAGATGTAAAGTAAAAGAGCTGGCAGAAAAGACCCTGGCCCTGGTGAGCCGCTGATCTTTCCTGTCCAGCCCCTTTGTAGTTCATGCAGGCCTTGTATTTTATGGCCGGTCCCAAAAAGCCGGTGGTTCAATGCCCAATGCGCGGAGGTACACGTATCCCTGGCCGCGATGATGAATTTCGTTGTCAATCGCGTAAAAAATCGAGGACCAGACCGTTCCTTCATACTGCCCGAAAAGCAGGATGGTATCATGAAATTTCTCAACGGGTACCTGTACAAAAAGCCGGTCGATATCTTCGGTGGCCTTGTCCCAAAGCTGCAGCACACGACCTTACAAATTCCACCAATATGTCCATTTTAAAACAAGTGAACGGTTTCGTACAGAAAACGGACTTGGCAGGTAGTTGTCAGTATAAACGAAGAATAAGTCAGAAGCTGGCTTATATCTCCATTGAAAACGTGTATTGAGATTGATATTATTTTGCTGGTTGTTGTACTGCAAAAAAGTGGTAAAGAACAATTTATTGGTCATTGTCACATCTATCCGTGGACCTACCAGCCAAAAGGCACGGTTCCCCCATGGCTGGGGCAAGTTAATTTTATTGTAACTGGTACTAAGTGCAAGACTTACATATGGCTGAAACCTGTAGCCGAGGTCAGAAGTAACGTTGAGGCGGGTGCCTTTGTCATAATAGCCACCATATAGGGTGGAAAATCCATACGTAAAAACACTCTGAGGCTTTGAAACAAAAGTGGTTCCCCACGCTTTCCACCGGTGTTCGCTGCCACTGGCTAAAGTGTCCTTAGTGAAATTGGTCGGATCGAAAGGTCGCAGCAACTGCACATAATCGGAGCTTGCGAATATGGTGAAGGTGCTCTGTGTTCTGAACGTAAATAAATAATTGAGCGACGCCTGGTCATCGGTTTTATGTAGCGAAGTGTTGAAAAAAGCAATATAATTCAGTACCGGACCATGACTTAGTACCGGCCCCCGGCCAGGGAAAAAATTGTAACCCACTTGTGGATTGAGCTTAAGGTATCCCTGCCTTGGTACATACCCAACTTCGGCATTGTAATTTTTCCCAACGTATTCGTGCTGCCAATATAAAAGCGTTTTGCGCCCGGCGTATTTCAAATGCCCCGCCTGTACGAAGTCACCGCCAGTCTTACCGGGAGTAAAAGACTTTAGGTACATTGCTTTACCTGTCCATTTGTTATTTTGGGAGGCAAGGTTATATTCAAAACCAAGCGTGCGGTTATAAGGGGAATAAACAGGTTTTGACGAATCTAACGAAGGATGATAATTTACAGATTCTTTATTGATAAAAATGAAGGCGATATTGGAACGGGCGAACACCCTTCTCTGAACCGACGCTACAGTAAAGTTTTGAGCGGGCAACCCGGTATTATTCACGCCGCCGGTTTGCATATTCATTGCACCTATTCTCCAGTCCTTGTTCAGCTTTCCGCTTAATCGCGCCCCAAAACGAATAGGTACCCCCAGCCCAATCCTCCGGGAAAAAAACGGCCGGATAGTAGCGTATCCAAAATTGGCAAAAAGGTCGGCGTTCTCTAAGAAGAACTGCCTTTTTTCCGGGAAAAACAATTCGTAGCGGTCCAGGTTTGTTATTTGCTTATCTACCTCTACCTGAGAGAAATCAGGGTTAACGGTAAGATCCAGGTTAAGGGCGGAGGTTAGCGCAACTTTAGCATCCATACCGATGGCTTTACGGTATGCAGACGGCAAATTATTTTCATGGTTTTTTATAACGCCTCCAAGTGCATAAGGAATCAATGAAACGTTTGCACCGACAGCAGGAGGAGGCTGGTCCCAGACAAGCATACCGGAAAAGGCAAGAGAAGCTGTCGCAAATTGACGCGGAACAGGTGCCCATGTACTCTTTTCAGATGTCTTTAAATCAAGCCTGACAAAATTAAGTCCCCACCTGGTAATGTCTTTTTTATACCTGATACTTTTAAATGGAATGGAAAGTTCAATGGTCCATCTGTCGCTATGCTTTTTCACGGCAGAAGTCCATTTATTATCCCAGTTTAAATCAACTGTAGTACCCGCGAATATCATTCCGTCCCACTGAGCTCCGGAAGAGTTTGTGCCGAAAGCGAAGCCGCTTGTTTGGTCGTCAAAAGGATCAATAAGAATGAGAAAGTTGTCATTTTTGGTAAAGCTCCAGTCATTTCTGAGTGATTCAACATAATTCGGTCCTGCAACCGCCTCGAAACATTCAGCCACCATGTAAATATTATGCTCATCGTAGGCCAACCGTACCTCACTCCGGACTTTGGCGAAACTGGTGTCCATTGGAAGCACGGTAAAAAAGTCTTTAGCGACTTGAGCATCTTTCCATGTGGCATCGTCTGGTATTCCGTCTATTTTAATTGCAGACGAGGCTTTATGAATGTGATACTGGTACGCTTCATTTTTTTTCTGACCTATTAAAGGTTCGTGAACAATACAAATAAGGAATAACGCAAATGCCATTTTAACCGAAAAATGCTTGTAACACTGTTTCACAACGATCGTAAATTTTTGCAAACATCATTAATAAAGACGACTAAATTGGCTACAATACAAGATTTCTTGATGCAGACTTACACATAATCAGCTTAATGCTATTATCCCTTTTTACGATAGTGAATGATATCCTTCTGATTTTTATACTTTTACTATTATTCATATGTTTGGACCAGAACACCAGGCAAAAATTACTGTAGAATTAATGATCCCACCGGGAGCAGGGCCTTTTCCGGTTTATATGACCCAATGGGATCATCGCAATCGTGCATAACGAATCAAAAGTGACTTTCGGGATATCAACAGTTTAGACCTATTACAATGAAAAATAAAATATCAAGAAGTAAGTTTATTTCAGAAACTGTAAAGGTTGCCGCCGGCCTGACAGCGGGTAGCACTATAATTCAATCTTTCAAGTCAATGGGGAAATTTGAAACAGGTCGTGTTACTGCATACCTACCTATGCCGATTCAGGTAGTAATAGATGATGTGGGCTGGTGGTCAGGAGAAAACGGTACTAAACGACAGGAACCTTTTCGTACGGGCATTAATCGCAATCATGTTCCGGCAGACTACCAGGCCATCGTAGACCTGGGTGTTAAACTCGGTGTAAGACCACAGGCAGCTACAATTTTGTGCGAATGGGACAGGAAGAATATTTTGCGGGAGGTACCAACAACTACATGGATGCGAGAAAAATGGGATAATAGCAAATGGGTAGGTCCGTGGTTAGATGAGGCAGCAGATATCATAAGAAAAAATCGAAATCATTATGAATTAACCATGCACGGTATAGGTCATGAATACTGGGCTGATGAAAATTATACAAGGGCTGAATGGGCGGATCGCACAGGAACTATGCGCCCTCTTGAGCAGGTCGAACTTCATCTCGATTATTATGCTAAACTGATCGATCAAAATAAGTTGGGTTCTTTTCCCACTGCATTTGTACCAACAGCATTTTATCATGGTTTTGGTCCAACTGGTGATCACAAAATCAGTATGGCGCAAGTATTAAAAAAACGAGGAATTAAATATATCAATACACCCTTTTATAGTCTGTATAATGCAAAGGCGGTGCAGTTTGGCTCATTCGGAATAGACACAGGTGTGATAACGGTAGACCGGGGACACGATGTAGTTGGCTGGGATATACTGGGAGGGAACCCGGCTCGGGAGCTTAAAGGACCTACGTGTGGAATGCATTGGCCGAATCTTCTACATGCTGATCCAACGCGTAATACTGAAATTGTTGATGGCTGGGTAAAATTTCTAAAACCATATAACGAGAAACCGGAAACGCTCCTGGCAGCAGACTCTTCGTCTTTTAGAAATCAACTTATTCATCACACGTGTACAAAATTACAAATTCGGGAATCTGATATAAAGATTGATTTTATGGAAAGTGATACACTGAAAGATCATCTAAGTAATAACCAACTTACCATCAAAATCGCTTCTGCAGAAAAACTAAAATTTAATTCTAAAACGATTAACATAGCAAGTTCAAAAGTGAGCCGCGAAAATGACACCTGGTTACACACCATAGCCCTTAACCGATTACCAGATTCTCGAAATATTTTAGTCGGGTTTGAGGCGTTTTAAGAGAAAAGTGGTCATCGCCGTGCAAAAGAGGCGGCAGGTTATATGGGAGACGGAAAGAAATACATGGCTATGTAGCGGAGGAGGAAAAAGGCCATAAAGTGGAGATGACTTTCATGACGGCTTCATCCATGGAGGGCCTGGCCAGTTGGTACCTCATTTTTGGCGACCAGGCGCGGATCCTGGAGCCGGAAGATTTTAGATGTAAAGTAAAAGAGCTGGCAGAGAAGACCCTGGCCCTGGTGAGCCGCTGATCTTTCCTGTCCAGCCCTTTGTAGTTTATGTAGCCCTTGTGTTTTATGGCCGGTCCCAGAAAGCCGGTGGTTCAATACCCAATGCGCGGAGGTACACGTATCCCTGGCCGCGGTGATGGATTACGTTGTCAATCGCGTAAAAAATCGAGGACCAGACCGTTCCTTCATACTGCCCGAAAAGCATGATGGTATCATGAAATTTTTCAACGGGTACCTGTACAAAAAGCCGGTCGATATCTTCGGTGGCCTTGTCCCACAGCTGCAGGACATTTTCTTTTTTATTGCCATGATCCATATGTTCATTCAGTGTTCCCGCTTGTCCGGACACAATTTCCTGCAGACCGGGCGCGCCAATACCCAACAGTTCCAGGGTCAGGGCCGCGAAGGGACGCATACCGCCGATGGAATAGCTGAACAGTTCCGCTTCGGGAAAGGCTTCGATTACTCGCCTTGTCAGGCTGCGGTGGCCTTGCCAATGGTGGAGCAATTCAGAAGGGGTAATTACCTGTTTGGTCATTTGCATGGTCTGTTCCATATATGTTGTTTTAAATGATGAAAATCAAAGTTCCGACCGGCTGGTGACAAGGGTATGTCAGCAGGAAAAGAAAGATGCCTGTTTTGAGTAAAATGATTTTTACCTGCC
>JBBSSY010000242.1:0-5846 GCA_038241595.1 Chitinophagales bacterium
AGAAATCGGCGTGAAATAGTTAAAGTGCCTGTTTTTATTGGTCCAGAAATCAGTAATGATCCTTGACACAACGATTCCACACAACAGGGACATCAGGATACCGATGATCTGTGTGGTTGCAAATCCCAAAACTGGTCCAAGTCCAAAATAAAAGAGAATAAAAGCAGTAAGCAATGTCGTAACGTGCGCGTCAATTACCGGAGCCAGAGAGCGGCGGTAACCATCTTTTACCGATTGCTGGTACGTTTTTCCACGCGTCAGTTCTTCCTTGATCCTTTCAAAAATAATTACGTTGGTATCTACGGCCATACCGATGGTAAGTACCAACCCCGCAATACCTGCCGCAGTCAATGTTGCGTTAAAAGCAGTCAGCACACCTACGGTAAACAACAGGTTAAGGATGAGGGCGATATTAGCTACCCAGCCTCCCGTGTTGTAATAGATGAGCATCAATACAAAAATCACGATAAAGGATATAAAGAACGCCAGTGCGCCGCCTTTTACGGATTCTTCACCGAGTGTTGGTCCTACCACCTGCTCCTGTACAATTTTAGCCGGGGCGTCCAATTTACCTGATTTAAGGATATTAGACAGATCCTGGCCCTCCTGAACGGTGAACCCGCCGGAGATCTGGGAACTTCCGCCTTCGATCTTATCGTTTACGTTTGGCGCAGAATAAACAATTTCATCAAGTACGATGGCAATGGCACGACCAATATTATCACCGGTCATCTTCGCCCAGACCTTTTCACCTAGCTTATTCATCGTCATATTCACGGTCACCTGGTTGGTGATCGGACTAAAATCCTGGTTAGCATCGATGATTGATTCGCCTTCCAGTTTGGCTTTGCCTGTACCCGGGACGGTTTTGATGCCATATAAGGGCACAAAGTCCTGCACCTTGCCTTCTTTGTCGCGTTCAGGCATACCGTAAAGGAATTTCACATTGGCCGGTACGTTGCTTTTGACGGCCGGATTTGCAAAATAACTGTTTACCAGCCCGGTATCCTGGATACGGACATAACCGAGCATTGGTGAGTATTCGGGCCTGCCGTCCTTGTTATCGTCTCTTGGTGGTAAAAATTGCACCACGCTTAACAGGGGGTGTTCATTTTTTGCACTGGCCGCTGTAGGCAACTGACCCTGATTGGCGGCCGTTGAATCACCTTGCAGGATCTTCGAGAGCGATGTGGTATCCGTTGAAGCCGCAGCTACAGCCGCAGTATCGATTTTTTTGGCAGTGGTGTCTGCAGCGGTCACAGATCCCAGGGTAATAGCGAGTGCCTTGTCTGACGCTTCCAGTGATTTGTCGAGTTCACTGATATTGTACACCTCGTAAAACTGCAGATTGGCGGTTGACTGGAGAAATTTGCGAACGCGTTCCGGATCACTGGCACCTGCCAGTTCTACCGTGATGATTCCTTTATTCTCGTCGAGGTTAATGTTTGGTTGCGCAACGCCGAATTTGTCGATGCGTTTGGTAAGCACGTTAAACGTCTGTTTCATGGCGGCAGAAGCCTGGTCCTTGATGTACGCGATGACGGTATTGTCAGACGCATCAATCTTCACCTTGTTGCGGGTGCTGTTTGCAAACAATGGCGCCAACTTAACATCTGGGTTTACTTCCTGGAAAGCCTCTCCAAACAGCGTGATATAATCTGCATCGCTGGTTAATTTTTTACGGGTGGCAGCATCGAGGGCTTTTTTCAGGTTGGCATCGCCGGGGTTGTTGGCAAGTCCTTTTATCAGTCCGGCAAGTTCAATGTTGAGTGTTACGTTGATACCTCCCTGCAAATCGAGACCCAGCAGCAGTTCGTTTTCTTTTGCTTTCTTGTAGGTCGTTCCCCACCAGGTGATTTTTGTTTCCTTGGTGCTGTCGAGTAAACGGCTCAGGCGGTTGGCTTGCAATTGATCCAGGTTGTCCTGGTACACGGCCTGGGAATCTTTGTCGGACGGATATTTCTGGAGGGCGGTAGGATAGTTCGATTTCACATATGACATCGCTTTCTGCTTCATGTCTTTTTCATGGCTGTTTACGAACCAGGTAAAAGAAAGGAGATAGAGCGAATAAATGATAAATAGTCCCACGAAAATAGTGACCAGGGCTCTCATTGGTAATCTTGTTTTTGTTTACGTTTTTTTTCGAAGAGCGGCAAAGATAATGTTTTAGGGTGAATTAGGGATGTGTTTCAGGGAAGGGCGTTCGACCCAGGATTAGACTTAATGTTTTTAAACCACGGACAGCCGCAGACAGGTAAAAAGCACTGCATAATATTTCGGGTTTCCGGGTGTCTCAATCGCGCTGTTGTTCAAATACCTGAGAGTATCGAAGTAAAATTTTATCTTTCCAGCATCATAAATGAAAACAAAATTTCTACTCGTACTACTCATTCTTGCCGCCTGTAAAACCACCAAACCGGTGGTTCTACCTCGCGCCGAACCGACTATTCTCGCCGTTCCGGGTTTTCCGAGACCGCTGGTGAGTAATTTTATCCGGCCGGCGGGATCAGGTACGCGCACGGATGCGTTCCTCGAGGGTTTGCTGCGGCGCAACGGGGTGTTTAATGAAATCCTTGCCAACAAGGATTCAATGCGCGTACAGGTAATCTACACGCAAATAAACCGGAGGTCAGACAACTCACCGGTTCTAAAACGATTTTATTTCAACGTAAACAAGGCCAATTATTTCTACCCGGCTTCCGTAGTCAAATTGCCGGTTGCCATGCTGGCGCTTCAGCGCCTCAATGAACTCCGCTTACCGGGTCTCACCAGTGGCTCAACGATGATCACAGAGTCGGGATACGGCAGGCAAACTGCTGTTTATAATGATCCAACCACGCCTGAAGGCAAGCCCACGGTGTCACAGTATATTAAAAAGATATTCCTTGCCAGCGACAATGATGCGTTTAACCGCCTCTATGAATTTCTTGGCCAGTCGTACATAAATGACCGGTTGCACCAGATGGGTTACCCGGAAGCCGATATCCTTCACCGGCTATCCGTGTCATCGTCTGAGGATGAAAACCGCCATACCAACCCGGTGGATTTTTTTGACGAACGTGGAAATATTTTATATGGCCAGCCCATGCAGGTAAACAGAATGCCTTATGCGCCGCGGACCGAACAGGTAGGCAGCGGCTATCTGGTGGGCACCAGGCGGGTCGACAGTGCCATGTCTTTTGCGAGTAAAAACAGGATAGGGCTGGAGGATCTAACCACCATGTTGCAAAGCGTTGTTTTTCCTGAATCCGTCCCGCTTAAACAGCGGTTTACCACATCGCCGGATGACCGGGATTTTGTGATGCGACAAATGTCAGCCTATCCATCAGAAAGCGTATTCCCGGCATATGATACCGCCAGCCATTGGGATGCTGCTGGCAAGATGTTGCTGTTCGGCGCTGAAAAAGGTCCGCTTCCCGCCGGCATTCGTATTTTTAATAAGATCGGCGGCGCATATGGATTTCTGACAGATGTCGCCTATATCGTTGATTTTGAAAAGAAGATAGAGTTTATGTTAAGCGCCACTATTTATTGCAACCAGGATGGTATTATCAATGATGACCGGTATGACTATGACCGGATGGGCCTGCCTTTTATGAAAAACCTGGGCAGGATGCTCTATGATCATGAACTGAAACGCGGCAGGTTGAACGAACCCGATTTGTCTGCCTTTAAAATAAACTATTAACTTAAATATGTGTCAGCCGAAGCGCATGCCCCTGCTCTCAGCCGTTGTCATTCTTGTAATGATATTTTATTTATTACCTGCCTGTGGAAAAAGCAATACTGCGGGGTACACCGCCGGTCTGGTTGCCGGAAACTGGGTCGTCAACGGCAAAAATTTTAATCTTCGCTTTGATGATGAGCAGATCGGCAAGGATTCGCTGGCCTTTAATGACGTGTCTATAGCTACCACCGGCTTGTACACAGAGGTAGGTGCCGGGTTGCATCGCTTAACCATTACCAGCGGCTCCGAGACTTTGTTAAACAACGTTTTTAATTTGGCTGCCGGTAGCCGCTATTCGCTGCTGCTTTTCGACACACTGCAAAATAGCAGCCTTAACATGTTGTTGCTGAAAGACGAAGTTGTAGCGGTGGATACCCTGGTAAAGGCCCGGTTCTTCCAGATGATCCCATCCGCTGACTCGGTCACTTTGAGGCTAAAGAATAATTCAGCGGGTTATTATAGAACGGATTTGTATATCGGCAGACATTTGTCCCCGGTAACCGGGTCATTCCCGCTGTCGCTGCCCCCGGCCACCTATTCCATATCTCTTTCCCGAAAAAACGCAGCCGGTGTGGATCAGCAGGTTGGAGATGCCATATCTGCTGTGCTCGTCGCCGGAAAGGTGTACTCTTTTCTTGCCACCGGAACAGGAACGGTGCAGGCGCGCGTAAAGGTGATGCAGCATAATTAGTTTGTAGTTTGTGGTTTGCCGTTTATAGTTGGTTTATGGTCATAGTGACGACCAAGAACTTAACTATAAACTACAAACCACAAACTAGTTCCGTTAACCATTTTTATATACTTTTGTGCGCGGTTTTAAAAACTGTATTTAATAAACAATAAATCACCGTCGAAGTACGGGAAAACGTATGGAACTATCATCAAGGTTATCCCGGTTTAATGAACCGGAAACATTAAAAATGGCCAAACTGGGCAGGGAATTGCGGATGAAAGGCATCGATATTATCGACCTGAGCCTCGGCGAGCCCGATTTCGACACGCCGGTTCATATCAAAGAAGCACTGAAGAAAGCAGTGGACGACAATTTCTCGCACTATACACCGGTAGCCGGTCTGATGGAGCTGCGTGAAGCCGTATGTACAAAATTAAAGCGCGACAACAACCTCGATTATAAACCGGAGAATATCATCGTTTCCACAGGTGCAAAACACAGCATCGCCAACCTCGTGATGGCCGTTGTAAACCCGGGAGATGAAGTGATTATACCCACCCCGTATTGGGTAACTTATTCAGAAATTGTAAAACTGAACGAAGGCGTTCCGGTTATTGTAAAAACATCCCTGGAGAACGGTTATAAAATTACGCCCGAAGAGTTGGAGAATGCCATTACGCCGAAAACAAAATTGTTTATGTTTTCATCGCCGAATAATCCAACCGGCTGTGTTTACAATAAACAAGAACTGACCGCGCTGGCCGAAGTGTTCCGCAAACACCCGCAGATCTATATCATGTCCGACGAGATCTATGAATACATCAATTTCGTGGGTAAACATGAGAGCATTGCGCAATTCGATTTTCTGAAAGACCAGGTGGTGCTGATCAACGGTTTGAGCAAGGGATACGCAATGACCGGTTACCGCCTTGGTTATATTGCCGCCACTGCGGAATTGGTGAAGGCCTGTGAAAAATTACAGGGTCAGATCACCAGTGGTGCCACAGCCGTTACCCAACGCGGCGCTGTTACGGCACTTACTTCCGAACTGGCACCAACCATGGAAATGGTGAAAGAATTTGAACGCAGGAAACTGCGTGTGCTTGAACTGATCGGTGAAATTCCTGGCCTGCAGTGTTCTGTTCCTGACGGTGCATTTTATATTTTCCCGGTGATCAGCCAGTATTTTGGCAAAAAAGATGGCGAGGATGTAATTGCCAATGCGGATGACCTGTGCATGTATCTCCTCAACAAGGCCCATGTGTCAACCGTTACCGGCCGTGCTTTTGGTGCGCCTGAATGTATCCGCGTTTCTTTTGCAAACAGCATGGAAAAAATTGATGAAGGCTACCGCAGAATCATCAATGCGCTCGCGAAGTTGAACTGATCGTAGATGAATATTTTGTAAAAAAGCATCCGGTGGTTCGCCTCCGGGTGCTTTTTTTA
>JBBSSY010000243.1:0-5844 GCA_038241595.1 Chitinophagales bacterium
GAAACCTTAAACCTTAAACCTTAAACTTCTTTAATATCCGCTATAAAAGTACCTGCTCCTGTTCACCTTGATGTCGCGGAGGAGACTTGATTTGGGGTTGATGGTAATGTTGAAATAACGGATCGGGCCGACGGGGGTAACGTTGATGGACATCTGCCAGCAATGCATCTCCCGCGAGAGGAACATCGTCAGCGACTGGATGGCAGCCGTTTTAAAATCATAGTAGGTATTCATACCCATCTTCCATTTTGGTGTGAGGTTGAAATCGCCGTTCAGGCTGAGGTTGGAATTGATCTCGGTTTTGAAACCACTGTAATTAGCCTGGAAGAGCCGCGCGAAATTCAACGAGTACGATACGTTGAGCGACCAGGGAATTTTAAAATCAGCGAACTCCGCCGGGTTGCTGCGCACGTAATTCAGTTCAGCCTGCTGCTCCTCCATGGTCATCGGCTGCTGGTCCTGCGCGCGGCGCAACGAATCTTCATTTTTTTTCTTGTCTGCACCTTCTTTACTCCGGAAAGAAGTGGAGACGGCGATATTGCCATTGGTGATGCGACCCAGTTTATACCCGCCGTCCTGTAAAGTAAATCGATTGACGCGGAAGCCGGTGTTATCCACACCATATGGATCGATGACCGCGCCGGCAGTAATATTAATCTTTTCAAAAAGCGTGCTCCGCAGGTAAAGGTTAAAGGTAGACAGCTTAAAGGAATCGGCCATGAGGTTGTACCCACCATTGAAACCAAATCCATCGATCAGTTTGACCTTGCGGTCACTGGCTTCCGCCGTATCGGTTTTGGAACGCACCTTCATCTCCAGGTTATTATCAAGGCCGAACCCGATGCCGCCAAACCGTCCCTCGCCAAAGGCGCCTTGTATGCTGCCATCATACGGTGAAAAGCGGTAAGTTCTGCCCGTGCTGTCGATCTGGGCCGAATAGTAATCATTTTTGGCCAGATCAGGTTTGTAGTTAAAACTGATCGATGGACGCACCACGTGGCGGATGGCCTTGATCTTGCTGTTTTTACCAAATCCGTAAGTGCCGAAGAGCGCCGTGTTTACACCCAGGCTGAAAGAGATATCACGTGCCGTAAAAAAACCTTTATTAATGACGGTATCAATTTTTTTTCCATTCCATTCGCGCATGAACTTGCGGCTGTACCATTTTTCCTGGTAACTGATACCCGGTGCGATCTGCAGCGGTCCCAGTGCCGGCAGCGACAATGTAATGGGGATATTATGCGAAGCGCCCCATTGGAAGGTGTCGACGAGTTGTTTAAAACTGAAGAGCGAGTCGTAAAACTGCGCCTGGCCGGCTACGTTGGTGTTTAAGCCGATACCCAGCTTCTCGTACCATTTTGGTTCGCCGACAAATTCTTTACGCTGGAAGGGGTAGACGGTCGTGGCGGCAAAGGTTATATTCGGCAGGCTGAGTGATACAAGCCGCGTATTGTTATTCTGGTTGTGATTGGCGGTAACGCTGAGGTTGTATTTGTTGTCGTTCCAGGTTTTGGAGTAACTGATCGAAGAGCTGAGCTGGTTCTGGAAATTGAGCGTCGGGTTATTGGTTACATAGCGGTTGAACTTGGTGGAGCCCGCATTAACGTTCGCAGAAAAGTTGGTGCCGGGCCGCGCCTTGCTGTCGACCGTGTGACTCCAGTAAATATTAAAACTCTTGTTGCTTTCGTATTCTTTTGTGCCCGCATCGCTGAGGAAGCGGGTGTTCTGGTAAGCAAAATTAAACTGCCCCTGGTACCGGTAGCGGACACGGTAAGATGGCGTGATGTTGAACCGATAGCCCCCATACGAATACACATCGCCCCGTAAAGTAACGTCAAAATTGTCGCTGAGTACCTTGTAATAACCCAGGCCTTCCAGTCCGACGCCAAATTGCTGGTTGGCAGTAAACTGTGGCGGCAGCAGCCCCGAGTGCCGACCCTGTGCCAGTGGAAAAAAACCGAAAGGAATATAAATGGGAACCGGTACGCCTTCAAATTCGGGGTGTATCGGCCCGGAAATGGCGAACTTCTTATTGATTAGCTTCATCCTCGGGGTTACAAATGCAAAGTGCGGGGTGTCCAGGTTGCAAGTGGTGAAGCGCCCGTGGTAGGCAAAGTATTCATTGAGGGAAATTTTCTTGATTTTTTCTCCATATACAAACATCTCTCCCTGCGTGGTATAGGTGCTGCTGGTGATACCTTTTTGCGTTTTAAAATTATATTTGATTGAATCGGAATCCATATTATTTTCCCCCTGGATAAATTTGGGCCGGCCGATTATGGCGCCCAGCGTGTCGCGCGAGTATGTTGCAACGATGAGTTGCTTTTCCTGGTCGAGTTCGATCTCGTAGGCACTCAGGTCGATGTCTTTATATTTGGTCGTGGCCTGGTTATACAATTTGATCTTTTTCGTAGGCACATCGAGCACCATGGAATCAGACGCCGAGTAGCTGACAGGGGCATCGAGGGAATCTTTCGACACGGCCAGATGGAGGGTATCTACCTTCTGGACGGTAATGGCATTGCTATCCGAATTATTGCGTGGAAGGCTGTCTGCCACGCTGATTTTACGGGGAATGGTGTCAGGCAGGGCAGGCTTCACGGGCAAAGTATCTGCCACCGCTGTTAAGTTCTTGTCAAAATAATTTTTCTTTGTATAATTACCGCAAGCGAACAACGTTAATGAGCATATAACCAAGGGAGTTATCGACTGTACAAAAAATTTTAAATTAACTTTACCTTCCGTGTTCATAATTTGCGTGAAACAAAAATAGTGATTCGGTTATTAAGAATAAGTGAAGAATTCACCGCAACCCATTAAACTTAAATTAGTATGACGAAAAAGCTGTTGTGTCTTGCTGTACTATTTATTTCTTTAATCAGCTTCGTTTCCATTGCAGATCTTACTACCAATATATCGCCAAAACCCGTCATCAAAACGATCATCATCGACCCGGGTCATGGTGGCAGGGACCCAGGTGCAGCAGGCACTTTTTCAACGGAAGCAGAGGTGGCGCTTGAAGTAAGTCTGAAACTGGGGAACGCCATCAACAAAGAATTTCCCGATATAAAAATTATTTATACCCGTACGACGGATGTGTTGCCGGGCAATGTTACGAACAAGGACCAGGCGCTGAAGATCCGTGCCAACATGGCGAATGAAGCGCGGGGCGACCTGTTTATAAGTATCCACTGTAATTCTACCGGTGTCAAAGCCGGTGGATGGTATGCAAAGCGTATCTCCGGTTACCGGTCCAGGGTGATTTACATTGGTAAAGGTAAACGTCGTAAGAAGAAGGTGATCCAGGAACCCAGGTACGAAACGTATTACGTGGAGAACAAGGTCACCGGTACCGAAACATATATTTGGGCAGCCGATCGAAGTGGCGAAAAAAGTACATTCATTAGTGCCGAAGATACTGGTGAGACGGTAGAAGACTCCCTGAGTATCCTCGATCTTAATTCGCCTGAAGCGAAGATCCGCGCGCAATTGTATACCAAATTTTACTTTCGCAATAGCTACACCTTTGCCAAATATGTGGAAGATGAATTCCTGAAAGCCGGCCGGGTATCCCGTGGCGGCGTCAAACAGCGTAATAATAAGGGCATCTGGGTGCTGCAGGCAACCGGCATGCCGAGCGTTTTGGTGGAGATCGGTTTTATCTCCAACAAGCCTGAGGAAGAATACCTCAACAGCGACGATGGCCAGCAGCAGGTTGTCAGCAATATTATGGACGCCCTGACAAAATACAAGTCCGAGATCGAATCGCCCGGCAAAGGGGTCACCCCTCCTACCCCGCCCATTACATCAGCCACCGGCAACTAGGCAGCAGCATTGTAATGTATCACAATTATTGCCTGGAGGGGTAAGACCTGCTGTGCCCGGAATTTAAAGTGATTTCGCCGCTACCCGCAAAGTTTTATACATTTGCCTTACCTAGGCATATTTACAGAAAAACCAACAACGGATAAATTTATCTGAATGAAAATCAACAATGAAACCAAGATCGGCTTGCTGGCCGTCGTCTCGATCGCTTTATTAATATTCGGATTTAATTATCTCAAAGGAAAAGAACTTTTTAACAAAAGCAAAAAGCTCTATGCCGTCTTCCACAGCGTCAGTGGCTTATCCGTGTCCAACCCCGTTATGATCAATGGGCTGCAGGTTGGAACAGTCAATGATATGGTGGAACAAAATGCGAATCTTGACAGTATCATTATCAGCATCAACCTGGACAAAGAGATCAACATTCCCATCAATTCGATGGCTTATATTAACCGCGACCTGCTCGGTACGGCATCACTAAATATCGAGCTTGGAAAATCTACGCAGTATGTCAAGAACGAGGATAGGCTAAATACGCAGGTCACGGCAGGACTTCTTGAGGATGTAAAAGCTTCCTTTAACCCCGCACTCAACAGTGTAAACGGCACCCTCAAATCGCTGGATTCGGTGATCGAAGTGATTGGTCGTATTTTTGACCCCGCCACCAACGTCAACATCCAGAAGATCTTTACCAACCTCACGGTGTCATCTGCCAACCTGCAAACATTGCTGAACACGCAAACTGGTGCCCTGGCCAAAACGATGAACAACCTCAATTCGGTAACAGGCAACCTGGCCAAACAAAACGAATCGATCAACACTACCCTGGCCAATCTTAATGCCGCCAGCAGCAAGTTTGCCAACCTCAACCTTGACTCAACGATTACTAACCTCAACAGTACCGTAAACCAATTGAATATTGCCGTACAAAAGATCAATAGTACCGACGGCTCCGTGGGCCTGTTGCTGAATGATAAACAACTTTACCAAAATCTTGAGGGCACTTCCCGCAGCCTGAATATACTTTTGGACGATCTTCGCGTTAACCCGAAAAGATATGTGAGTATATCTATTTTCGGCCGGAAGAACAAAGGCAATTACCTGACGACTCCGTTAGCCGATTCTACGAACATGGGTACAAAATGAAATCGTCATTACTAATTGCGGTCTGTTTTTTCCTTTTTCTTATTGGTACAACCCGGGCTCAGTCACCGGTGGTTATTACCCCTGCGACCGATACCGCCGCACGCAAGATCGACATCTTGAATGCCGACCGGATGAGTGGTATAAAGATCGACTCTACCAACGAATTACTTACACTCGCCGGCAATGTGCTGATCCGTGATGGCAAAACATTATTTTATGCAGACAGCGCGGTGCATAACAAGAAGCTGAACGTAATTGAAGCTTTCGGCAATGTACACATCAACGACAACGACAGCGTACAAACCCGCTCCCAGTACCTGATCTATTACATCGATAAAAAACAGGCGGTGCTGAAGAAGAAAGTAAGCATGACCGATGGTAAAGGTACGCTCACCACCGACGAGTTGTTTTACGATACCGACATGAAGATAGGCACGTATACCAACGGGGGCAAAGTAGTGAATGGCAAAACCGTCCTCACCAGTAAAGAGGCTACTTATTACGGTGACCTTAAAGACGTTTACTTCAAACACAATGTAAAACTGAAAGACCCGGGCTACGATGTAACCACCGACTCTCTGCTTTACAACACAGGTACGCAAATCGCCACCTTTATTACCAAAACTTATATCGTCGACAGCAGCAAAAGCAGGATCGTGACCTCGGATGGCTACTACGACCTGAAAAACAAAAAAGCGATCTTTGGTAAACGGGCTACCATCCAGGACAAATCGCTAAGGATCACAGGCGATGATATTGCCATCGATGACAACACCGGGAACTTTGAAGCCACCGGCAATGCCGTGCTGATCGATACGGCGCAGGGCATTTCAGTGATTGCCAATAACATTCGCGCGAACCGAAGCAACAGTA
>JBBSSY010000244.1:0-5844 GCA_038241595.1 Chitinophagales bacterium
CCAGCGGGGCTTCTACAAGGTAGTTACCCGAACGAATCTTTTTTTAAGCAAAATAGGGGCTGCCCCGATCGATACCGTCATTAAAAGCCGGATGATAGGAGAGATGACCTTTCTAAGAGCGTATTCATATTTCCGGCTGATCAGTTTTTATGGTGGTGTACCGCTGATCACCAAACCGTTCGGTTTGAATGATAACTTCGATGTGCCACGCAATACGTATAAGGAATGCATGGATTTCGTACTGGCAGAACTGGATAAGTCAGCACAAGCATTACCGTTGAAATATACTGCGGCCATGATGGGCAGGGTCACCAAAGGGGCTGCCATGGCCATCAAATCCAGGGCGTTGCTGTATTCCGCCAGCCCCCTGAATAATCCAGCCAATGATATGGCTAAATGGCAGCTTGCCGCCGATGCCGCAAAAGCAGTCATTGACCTGAACCAGTACGCACTCTATCCCGATTATAAAACGCTGTTTCTTGCTTCCGCCATGTACAATTCGGAAATCATCTGGACAAGGCCGTTTAACCTCCAGCTTGACCCGGAGAATGTATATGTGGAATTGAGCCAGTTTCCTAACGGCTACGGCGGCTTTGCGCAGGTTCATCCGCTGCAGAACATCGTGGACGATTATGAAACGCTAAACGGAAAACTTGTCAAAAACGACCCGACCTATGATCCGCAGAACCCGTATGTAAACCGGGATCCCCGCTTTTATGCCAGTATCCTGTATGACGGCGCGCCTTTCAAGGGACGGGAAGTGGAAACGTTTCTACCAAAGGGACAAGATAGTAACGAAGGTCCCTCTCAACCCTGGAATGCCACGCAAACAGGGTATTATGAACGAAAGTTCCTGGATGAAAGCATTACCAATCCCGGCGGCATCAACATCGGAAACACGCCGTGGACTTTCAGCCGTTATGGGGAGATTTTACTGAATTACGCGGAAGCTAAATTTTTCCTGGGCGATGAAGCCACCTGCAGGTTGTATGTCAACCAGATCAGGAGCAGGCCGGGCGTAAACATGCCGCCCGTTACAGAAAACGGCGCTGCCCTGCTGGCAAGGCTTCAGAATGAACGGCGCATTGAACTGGCGTTTGAAGAGCACCGTTGGTTCGACGTACGCCGCTGGAAAATCGCGCCTGTCGTGCTGAATATTCCCGGCAAAAGAATGATGATCACCAAAAACCCGACAACTGGAAAGAAGACATATACTGTCGTAGAATTCCAGCCCCGCCAGTTTTTTGAGAAAAATTACCTCGTGCCGATTCCGCAATATGAGATTGCTAAAAATCCGAAGCTGGTGCAAAATCCAGGCTATTAGGTGTTACGAACAACAATCATTTCTTTATTATTTAAAGGGACCCGAAAATCATTCATCCACGTACTGTAAATCGTTTCCTTTCAATGTCAAGCGTTAAAAACCATTCCGTATTTTTTCTTTTACTCAGCGGGTTGTTATCTGCCCCGGGTTCGGGCGGCGATCTACGAGCCGGTGCCGTAAACGTAGACAGTTTGCCTGTCATACTCGCAACTAACCAAGCCGACCTCGTTGAAAGCAGGTTGCGGAACCAGGCGGTTTTGCAATACGGTTCCCTTCAACTGCCTGAAAATGCCAGCCAATGGGAGACTTATCGCGCGCAGCTCAAAAAGAAAATCATTGAAAAGTCGGGCGTGGTGGTGGATCATCGGTTGCCACTCGATATCCGCGAAACGGGTAGTACGCAAATGCAAGGCTACCAGGTAAAAAATATTGCTTTCCAGGCCCGGCCGGGTGTGTATGCTACGGCAAATCTTTATGTGCCTGAGGGCAAGGGCCCCTTTCCCGCAGTAATTACCATGCATGGCCACTGGCCTGCCGGCCGCCTGTATGAATCGTTCCAGGCGATCGGACAGAGTCTCGCGTTAAATGGATATGTATGCCTGAATATCGATGCTTACGGAGCCGGAGAACGCACGACCGTATCGGGTACCGACGAATACCATGGTGCCAACCTCGGAGCCTCCCTCATGAATATCGGCGAAACACTTGCTGGCTGCCAGGTAACAGATAATATGCGCGGGGTAGACCTGCTCTGTTCACTGCCTTATGTGGATGCCACGAATATCGGCGCCACCGGGGCGAGCGGCGGCGGAAACCAGACCATGTGGCTAACAGCCCTTGACGAACGCGTGAAGGCGGCAGTACCCGTGGTTAGCGTCGGTACTTTTGAGTCGTACATCATGCGGTCTAACTGTGTTTGCGAGCTGCTACCCGACGGATTTACGTTTACAGAAGAAGCTGGAGTGATCGCGCTGACTGCGCCTCGCGCCATCAAGCTCTGCAATAATGTGGTTGACAATCCCACATTTTTAGCTTCAGAGATGTTGCGAACGTATGCCAATGCACGTCCGGTTTTCAAAATGCTGCAAGTGGAAAATAATATAAGCAACCTCGTATTAAATAAAACGCACGGTTACTGGCCCGAAAATCGGGAGGTGATGCTTGGATGGTTTGATCTGCACCTCAAAGGTATCGGCGATGGTGCTCCCAAAAAAGAAATTCCCTTCGAAAAAATGACGAACAACCAACTGCTGGTTTATCCTGCGGGAAACCGCGATCCAGGGGTGGAGGGAATCGCAGCGTACTGTAAACGAAAAGGCAACGAACTGCATGCTGCATTTGTTCATCAACGTAACTTTGATGCGGCCACGAAGAAAAAAGAATTACGCGGTATACTCCGGATAAATGACAGCTCCGTATTGAAGTCAGTTCATACCTATTCGAGCCGCGCCGGCTGGGACAGGCTGGCACTTGAGACCACCGATCAAAAATTAATACCGGTATTACACCGCGCACCCAAAGTGAAATCGGCAGGCTACGTTATCGTTTGTGACCCGAAAGGCAAAAATCATCTGCCCGAAGCATTGCTGGAAGACTATGAAAAAAAAGGCCTGGGCATTGTCGTAGTCGACTTGTATGGTACGGGTGAGGCATCCTCGCGAAAAGAAAATATGCTGGACAAGAGCATGGTTTTACATACACTATCACGTTCCGAACTCTGGCTGGGTAGAACGATATTGGGCGAATGGGTGAAAGAGTTAGACGTTGTCGCCAGCTTTTTACAATCTACCTATCATGCACAGAAGATCGGCATTTACGGCAACCGCGAAGCAGCACTGGCCGCGATTTTCTCCACGGCGCTCGGTGGGGCAGCCAGTTACCTCGAGTTGCGGGATTTGCCACTTAGTTATGTCTTTGACAACCGTGACTCAGTTGATTACTTCAGTATGGCGGTTCACCTGCCTGGTATTTTGAAATGGGGCGACGTGTCGCTGGCTGCTGCCCTGGGGGGAAAAAAAATAACGGTCACCAACCCGGTCACTATGTCTGGACGAACGCTTGATGGCACCAATTTAAAGCAGTATCAAACAGAATTTGAAAGCTTTAGAAAATACCTGAAGCAGCCTGAACAAACAGTTTTTAACTAATACGGAAAACGCTATAAAATATGAAAGACAACCGCAGGGAGTTCTTTAAAGTTGCCGCCATCGCAGGCATAGGCTTCGCCGGCCAGGGGGTGATCCCGCGTTTCGCGGACGTGCCAGCGGGTGAAGTAGCACTTACCGCAGCCGGGCCTGAGTTAGCGCCACTGAACAGGTTTCCGCGCCTGGTGCAGGAATATTTCGTCATGCGCATCAGCGAGATAGAAAAAGCTGCTGCACAGCGACGTGCAGGTCTTAAAAACAAGCGCGACGCGCAGGCATACGTTTCCGATGTGCAGTCGAAGATCAGGCAGTGTTTCGGACCCTGGCCGGAGAAGACACCGCTCAATGCACGCGTTACCGGCATTATTAAAAGGGACGTGTACAACATTGAAAAAGTGATCTTCGACAGCCGGCCAGATTTCCCGGTCACGGCAAACCTGTATGTACCTACCGGGAAGAAATTCCCGCTGCCCGCCGTAGTAGGCACCTGCGGCCATGGCGACCCTGGTAAGGCCACCCCTATTTATCAATCCTATGCGCAGGGCCTGGCCCGCCAGGGCTACGTCGTGTTGATTTTTGATCCGATTGGCCAGGGGGAACGCCTGCAGTATCTTTCCAAAGAAGGTAAGCCGCTCCATGGTATCGGCGTGGCTGAACATAACTATGTCGGTAACCAGATGTCCCTTTGCGGAGAGTTTCTCGGTGCCTGGTTTACCTGGGATTGCATACGCTGTGTCGATTACTTACTGACAAGGCCCGAAGTGGATCCCAAGTACCTCGGTGTTACCGGCAATTCAGGCGGTGGAACACAGGCCACCTGGCTCTGCGGGGTTGAACAGCGTCTTACCATGGCGGCACCAAGCTGTTTCGTTGTAGGCTTTGGGCGCAACCTGCGCAATGAACTCCCTGCTGATGCGGAGCAATGTCCGCCGCGGGTGCTCAGCCTCGGTCTGGATCATGCCGACTTTTTAGCGGCTATGGCGCCCAAACCGGTCATGGTGCTGGACCAGGAGAAAGATTACTTCGACGCCAGGGGCGCGGAGGAATCGGTGATAAGGTTAAAACAACTATACAAATTATTGGGTGCGGAAGAAAATGTACAACTTTTTATTGGGCCCGAATACCATGGATTTTCGAAACACAACCGCGAGGCCATGTACGGCTGGTTTAACAAAGCCACCGGCCAGGGCACGCGCCAGGCGGAACCGGCCATCATAACAGAAAAGGAAGAAACACTCTGGTGTACGCCACATGGCCAGGTGGGAGAAGCAAAACCACGTACGGTGTTTAATTTTACCAGCGAACGCTCCGGTGCACTTGAAAAGAGCCGCGGTACCATCAGTGGAGAACCGCTGAAGCTGGCTGTGCGAGCTGTTCTACAAATGCCTGCCATTTCCGGCGTTCCGGAGTACCGGATCTTGCGACCCGCCCACAACCGGCTTTATCCAAAAAAATTCGCGGTTACCTACGCCGTTGAAACGGAACCAGGCATGCTTGCGCTTGTTTACCGCCTCAGTGACGAGGTGCTTCTTTCGCGCCCCCCGGCAGGCAACAATAAAGCATTGCTTTATGTGTCGCACCTGTCTGCCGACAGCGAATTGAGGGAAGAACCTTTTTTGCGGGAGCTGATTACCAACGAACCGGATGCCGCAATATATGCGTGTGATGTACGCGGTATAGGCGAGTCCAGGCCAAATACTTGTGGTGATACCTTCCTGGAGCCGTATGGCAACGATTATTTTTATGCTGCTCACAGCATGATGCTGGATTATCCTTATATCGGTCAGAAAACGTTTGATTTGCTCCGCATACTGAACTGGATGGCGTCGGTGGGCCATACACAGGTACATCTTGTAGCGAAAGGATGGGGAACCACGCCCGCGACCTTTGCCGGATTGCTGTCAGACACGGTGACGCAGGTTTCTTTAAAAAATGCGCTGACGAGCTACAGCGATGTCGCGGAAAGTGAGGCCTACAACTGGCCACTCTCCACGTTACTGCCCGGTGTGTTGAAAAAGTTTGACCTGCCGGATTGCTATCGGGCACTTAATGCCAAAAAACTGCGACAGGTTGATCCTGTCAACGCGATGGCGCAGGTGGTGTAATGACCATGAACGTTCGTTATTATTAAATGACTTATGCAGTATAAAAGAAGTAGTTTTTCGCATACGAGGTCACCGGTTAACTACCGGATTTCACCGGAGACACCGGGCAAACAAACAAGCCACCTGATGTCACGCTTGCCAGCCGGGGTAATGCCTTGTTGAAAGCCTGGCTTCGGCTGTAATAAAATCGCGTAACTTGAAAAAAATTTCATTATGACAGAAAGAAGAGCATTTATAAAGAAAAGCCTGATGGGCGGTGCCGGCGTAGCCA